>PUOJ01000147.1 GCA_003552075.1 Bacteroidales bacterium | reverse complement strand
TCACGTGAGAAGCCAAAAAAACAGGCAATAACAGAGGCGCAAAAAACGTTCCAGCAGGAATTGACCAAAAAATTGAACGCCCAGGTCAATATCAAAAACAAAAAAGAAGGCAAAGGGAGCATTGTCATAAACTTTGACTCCCGGGAAGCATTTGACAGAATTGTCAATGTACTCAAAGACAGTTGATAAGCTCGCGAGTGGTATGTGTTGACCATATGAACCAAAAGTGTTTCCCCAGGAAACCACGGCTTTTCAGAAGAGAACCGATCGGGTTTGCTATATGCATCCTTTTTTTTTTGATGTCTGCCTGCCCCGTAAATGCACAACAAGCAACCAATGATGTGGTCGTGAACAACGACATTGAACACACAACCTTCCATGAACCTTCGCCCGGCAGGGCAGCCATGCTTTCAGCTACATTTCCAGGCCTTGGACAATTATATAACCAAAAATACTGGAAAGTACCCATCATATATGCCGGTTTTGGCACCCTGGCCTACTTTATCGACTTTAACAACAGCAACTACCGGAAATGGCGTGAAGCCTGGATCGCAAGGGTAGATGGAAACCCTAACACCGTAGACGATTTCCCAATCTACTCGGACGCCGAACTGGAGCGTGCCATGAACTTTTATCGCAGGAACCTGGAGATCACCTATGTGCTGACGGCTGCACTTTACCTGTTAAACATCCTGGATGCCAGTGTAGACGCTCACCTGATGGCCTTTGACGTCGGAGAGGACCTGACCATGGGGTTGCATCCGGCAGCCTTCCCTTCAGCAGGGGGTAGTGGGCAAGCAGGACATCAGACCGGGCTGACTTTGAGACTTAGGTTTTAACAAAATACACAGTACATATTCAAAATACCGCTTTAGCCCATTTAGTTCTTGACTTTCGTATTTTTTGACATGTTGACAATATTAAAACCATAAAAGATGCAAATGCAGAAAAAACTCAAGGTGACCCTGATTGGGTATGGCAAGATGGGTAAAGCTGTAGCGGGCATGTTGCGGTCAAGACAACATCAAATTGCCACAATCATTGATCATGAAGATGATTGGGCCAAAAAAAGGGATCAACTGGCAGAATCTGATGTAGCCATCGAATTTACCACCCCGGAGGCCGCCCCCGATAACGTCATGCGCTGTTTTGAACTGGATGTGCCTGTAGTTTCGGGCACCACTGGCTGGCTCGACAAAATGACCCCGACAGTTAACTATTGTAAGAAACACGAGCACACCCTTTTCTATGCATCGAACTTCAGCATTGGAGTAAACATCTTTTTTGAACTGAACGCCAAGCTGGCTGGAATGCTGGCTGGAGCCGAGGGCTACAAGCCAGCCATCTCTGAAACCCATCATACCCAAAAGCTTGATGCACCCAGTGGGACGGCCATCACACTGGCAAAAGACATTATCAGCCGGCGTGATAACTTAAGCAAATGGGGCAATGCCGACGAACACCTGGAGACAAATGCCTTGCCCATCAAATCTCACCGGGTTGATAAGGTTACAGGAACCCATGTGGTTACTTATGATTCTCTGATCGACAGCATTGAAATCAAACATACTGCACATAACCGCAGCGGCTTTGCAGAAGGGGCCGTACTTGCGGCTGAATGGGTACACGATAAGCGTGGTGTGTTTGGAATGAAACACTTATTAAACATCTAAAAAACGACTGATCATGGTATACATGCTGCTCTTCATATTGTCCTTGCTAGCCGCTGTGGCAGGCCTCTGGAGGATCTTTGAGAAAGCCGGTTATAAAGGATGGCAAGCCCTGATCCCCTTATACAACTTCTATATCTGGCTCAGGGTAATTGACAAGCCACTCTGGTGGTTTGTCTTTATTCTCCTTCCTTTCATTAATGTGTTCACCGTGTTGCTGATGGTGGTCGAAACACTGAAATGCTTCCGCAAGGACGGTCTCGGGGAACAGGCGTTGGGTGTCTTGTTGCCTTTTGTCTACCTCCCCTGGCTGGGGTTTTCTCAAAAACAGGAATATACCCATCCCAGCAAGCTTCCGGTTATCAAAAAATCAGCGGTCAGAGAATGGGCCGACGCCATCATTTTTGCTGTAATCGCCGCTTCCATCATTCGGGCTTTTATGCTGGAAGCCTATACGATACCAACTTCTTCGATGGAAAGCTCGTTGCTGGTTGGCGACTACCTCTTCGTCAGCAAATTAAGTTACGGCCCGCGGGTACCCCATACACCCATCGCTTTCCCTTTTGCCCACCACACCCTGCCACTGACCGACAATATCAAGTCTTATTTGGAATGGATACAGCTGCCGCACTATCGTTTCCCCGGAATAAGAAGCATTGGCAATAACGACGTGGTGGTGTTCAATCATCCGGCAGACCCGGTCGAAAGGCCGGTAGACAAACGGGAAAACTACATCAAAAGGTGCCTGGCCATTCCCGGCGATACTTTTGAGCTTCGTGATGCAAGGGTTTACATCAACAACGAACGCCTTCCCGACCCACCCGATGTACAGCATTTTTATCGCGTAGAATCCGATGACCCATTGTCTGCCGGACGCCTGGACAGGCTCGGCATCACCGACTGGGGTGAAAAACAGCCCGGCGTATACCTGATGGCGATGACTCCCGACAGGGCCAGGAGCCTGGAAACCGTGAGAGGCATCACCGATGTAAGCAAAAGAGTCAGCCAGGAAAGTGCAGGTGACCGGCACATTTTCCCGCACCATCGTGCATACCCCTGGAATCAGGATAACATGGGGCCATTGTATGTCCCTGAAAAGGGAGCCACAGTAGAAATCAACATGCAGAACATCCCGCTCTATGAACGGATCATCAGCGTGTATGAAGGCCATGACCTGCACATTGAGGATGATGCCATTTATATCAATGGAGAAATGGCCACAAGTTATACTTTTGAAATGGATTACTATTGGATGGTGGGAGATTACCGGCATAATTCGGAAGACAGCAGGTATTGGGGCTTTGTGCCAGATGACCACATCGTAGGCAGGGCTATGTTTGTATGGTTATCCCTGTCACCTGCCAAGGGCTTCCCGGCAAATATCCGCTTTGATAAAAGTCTGCGCACTATTCGATAAGTCCGCCAGCCTGGTAGGATGCATCTTTGCGCATTCCTTCAGGGCATCAGCAAGCCTGCATCAGCAAGCAAAAGGAAACCCGAAAAACAAACAAGGATGTCTGATCTGCTGCTCCATATACTGGATGTCTTTTTTGTGGTGTTTCACTCCATACTCATCCTGTTTGTCCTGTTTGGATGGATCCCCAAACCACTAAGGCTTTTGCATCTCATCGTGGTATTACTGACCGGCGCCTCCTGGTTCATCCTGGGCTTGTTTTACGGAATCGGATACTGCCCGCTCACCGACTGGCACTGGAATGTGCTAAACCAACTGGGTAAAACCGACCTGCCAGTCGCTTATGTGCAATACATCCTGGACAGGCTGCTGGGGATCAGTATCACCCCGGCCTTCTCAGATATCATCACCCTCCTGGGCTGGGCAGGCGCACTCCTCATCGCATTTTACCTGCAATATAAAAAGCACCGGAAGCGGAAGAAAAAATAATTGCAATACATTGCCAATACCATCTCTGCAGTAAATACGTTTACTTTATATTTGTCAGTCGATTCAGAAAGGCAAAAGTAAGTGTCCCGGATAGCTCACTGGGAAACAATCCATCTGATCTACTTTTTGTCTTTCTGCACGTGCTGCTTTTTTGGCTTTTGAACAGGTTGCATCTGATGCACCGGGGGGCTTGCCAGTGAAAACGACGCACACGACGATGATTCATGCATGGCGAGCTCCATGTGACACACACACAAGAATTGTTACCACATGAAGAACAAGTACATCGACCTCATCGAGCAAACCTTTGACTTCCCGCAGGAGGAGTTTAAAGTGATTGATCAAGAGCTTTACTTCCATGACATCTGCATGATGGACCTGGTGAAGCAATATGGCACCCCATTAAAGATCAGTTACCTGCCCAAGGTCAGCCAGCAGATACAAAAGGCAAAGCGGCTTTTTAACGTGGCCATGGCAAAGGTTGATTATAACGGAACCTACCATTACTGCTATTGCACGAAAAGCTCCCACTTCAGCTTCATCCTTGAAGAAGCCCTGAAGAATGACATTCACCTGGAAACTTCTTCAGCTTTTGATGTGTATATCATAGAAGAGCTGCTCAACCTGGGCCTCATTGATAAGTCAAGGTACATCGTGTGCAATGGTTTCAAACGTCCCTTATACATGGAAAAGATCAGTGATCTGATCAACAGCGGGTTTGAAAACACCATTCCTGTGATCGATAACAAAGGAGAGATCAAGGTCTACGATGCGCTCATCCGAAAAGACAGGAAATGCAAGCTTGGCATACGCATTGCCGCAGAGGAGGAGCCGATGTTTGAGTTTTACACCTCACGGCTGGGCATTCGCTACAAAGACATCCTGCCCTATTACAAGGAAAAAATTCAGCATGACTCCCGTTTCGAGCTGAAAATGCTCCACTTTTTTATTAACACCGGGATCAAGGACAATGCCTACTATTGGAACGAACTGTCGAAATGTGTCAATGTATATTGTGAACTCAGGAAGATTTGCCCGGAACTTGACAGCCTGAACATTGGCGGCGGCTTTCCGGTGAAAAATTCTCTGGGATTCGACTATGATTACGAATACATGACCGAAGAGATCATCTCACAGGTAAAACTGATCTGTGCACAGCACGAAGTGCCTGAGCCCGACATTTTCACTGAGTTTGGTGCTTTTACAGTAGGAGAAAGCGGTGCAGTGCTCTATTCCATTCTGGATCAAAAACAACAGAACGACAGGGAACGCTGGAATATGATTGACAGCAGCTTTATGACCACCCTTCCTGACATCTGGGCCAGCAAGCAGCGGTTTATCCTTTTGGCCCTGAATAATTGGGGTAAAGAGTATGAGCGAGTAAACCTGGGTGGACTTACCTGCGACAGCCAGGACTACTATAACGCAGAAACTCATGCCAATGCCGTATTCCTTCCCAAAATTGATGAGGCAGACACCCAGTACATCGGGATGTTTCATACCGGGGCCTACCAGGAAACCCTGGGAGGATTTGGCGGCCTTCAGCATTGTCTCATACCTGCTCCCAAATTGGTCATCATCGACAAAGACGATGAGGGTGAATACCATACCAAACTGTTTGCCAAGGAGCAAAGCTATAAGTCCATGTTGAAAACTTTGGGCTTTTAACCTGCCTTTTTAGTATTTTTGTTATATTTCTCAGCAAAGGAGCCTGCATACATGCCAGCTAAATCCAATCAGCATAAGAAAAACACCTTTAAGCAGCAAGGGAAGGACACGGGCAATGACCTTGAGGGCCGCGAAATCACCTTATCATCCCTGAATGCATTTGTAAGGAGCCAACGCCTGAAAAAGACCCTGGGCTTGTTTTTCCTGCTCTTTTCCATCTTTTTATTGCTGGCATTTATTTCTTACCTTTTTACCTGGACACAAGACGATCTATGGCTTGATGGCAAAACCCTTAATTGGGGGTTTCTGACGGATGACACACTGGAGGTAAGCAATATGATGGGCAGGGTCGGTGCTGTGTTGGCCCACCTCTTTGTTAAAAAATGGTTTGGGGTGGCATCCTTCCTGGTTCCCTTTATCTTTTTTCTGGCCGGAGTCAGGATGCTTACCGGCTACCGCCTTCTTCCCCTGAGGAAAAACACCTGGTATGCTATCTTTTTCTTGTTGTGGGTATCCACCTTTCTGGGCTTTGTGATCCCGGATGACCATTTGCTGATTCTCGGCGGGGGGTTCGGTTATGAGGCATCCCGGTTTTTGGGCGGCTTGCTGGGTGTGACAGGCACGGCATTGTTGTTATTCTTCGCGATGACCGCAGCTGTCATCATCCGTTTTGACCCCAACTTCCATGCAATCGGGATATTTTTTGGCGGACGGTATCAGGGATCGCCACAAGAAACGGCACAGGCTGAAGATACCGGGACAAATACATGGGCTTCCGGTGCTGAGCATGAAGAAATCCAAACGGATGGCTCTGCCGGCGGAGAGCCGCCCGCCCCGGAAGTGGAGCTGGAAAGCAACATAGTGACAGCGGAAGCTGATCAGGTGGAACAACAGGAGGCAGGCACCACCTTGGAGCTTGATGCCGACCTGGAAGAAAAAGAAAAAAAACCTTCGGGTGAAGGTCCCGATTGGGAAATAGAAGTGGCCAGCGACAAGGTCACAGGCAGCGACTATCGTGAGCTGGATGACCCCTATGGCAAAGGGAACGATGAGGAGTCAAAGATTGCAGAGCTTGGAGAATATGATCCTACGCTTGATCTGCCGCGATTTAAACTGCCCTCCCTGCAATTATTGGATGACCGGGGCAGCGGAACCATTCATGTGAATAAACAGGAGCTCGAAGAGAATAAAAACCGCATCATCGAGACCCTGAAGAACTATTCCATTGAAATAGACAAGATCAAGGCCACCGTTGGCCCGACGGTTACGCTCTATGAAATCATTCCTGCCCCGGGCATACGCATATCCAAAATCAAGAACCTGGAAAACGACATTGCCCTTAGCCTGGCTGCGTTGGGTATACGCATCATTGCCCCCATTCCCGGCAAGGGAACCATTGGAATTGAAGTGCCTAACAGCCAGCCGGAGATCGTGTCGATGAAGAGCATCCTGGCCAGCGAGCGGTTTCAAAACTCCGGCTTCGACCTGCCTATTGGCCTTGGTAAGACCATTGCCAATGAGACTTTCATTGCCGACCTCGCCAGGATGCCCCACCTCCTGATGGCTGGTGCCACAGGGCAAGGCAAGTCCGTGGGGTTAAACGCCATCCTCACCTCCATCCTCTATAAAAAGCATCCCGCCTATGTCAAGTTTGTGCTTGTAGACCCAAAAAAGGTTGAACTCAACCTGTTCAGCAAGATTGAAAGGCATTACCTGGCCAAGCTACCGGATGCAGAAGAAGCCATCGTGACGGAAACACGCGAGGTGATCCGCACCATCAACAGTCTTTGTGTGGAGATGGACAACCGTTATGACTTGCTCAAGGACGCCCAGGCACGCAACGTCAAGGAATACAACAACAAGTTCATTCAGCGTAGGCTAAACCCCAACATGGGGCACCGGTTTTTGCCCTATATTATTCTTTTCATTGATGAGTTTGCCGATCTGATCATGACGGCGGGCAAAGAGATCGAGCTGCCCATCGCCAGGCTGGCGCAATTGGCCAGGGCAGTGGGCATCCACCTGGTCATCGCCACGCAAAGGCCATCCGTGAACATCATCACCGGCACCATCAAGGCAAACTTTCCCGCACGCATTGCCTTCCGGGTAACGGCAAAAGTAGACTCACGCACCATCCTCGACAGCGGTGGTGCTGATCAGCTGATCGGACGCGGAGATATGTTGCTGAGCACCGGCAGCGACCTGCTCAGGCTTCAGTGTGCCTTTATCGATACACCCGAAATCGAAAGGCTGACAGAATTCATCGGCTCGCAACGTGCTTATCCGGATGCTTTTTATTTGCCTGAGTACACTGAAGAAGACGTTTCGGCATCTGACGCGATGGATCCGACGGAACGGGATGACTTCTTTGAAGATGCTGCCAGGCTGGTGGTTAGCACACAGCAAGGCTCCACCTCCCTTATCCAGCGAAAGCTGAAACTTGGCTACAACAGGGCTGGCAGGATTATTGACCAGCTTGAATCAGCAGGCATCGTAGGGCCTTTTGAGGGGAGCAAGGCCCGTGAAGTCAAAATAAAAGATGAAGCCAGTTTGGAACAGATTTTGCGCCAAGACAATATGTGAAGCAGATGAACTGCATAATAACCCAACCAGCACAAAACACCACACGATATGCCTTTATCCCGAATCCATCTCCTCCCACTTGTATTAATGTTCTCATCCGGCGTCCTTCTGGCGCAACCGAGTTACTATGAAGAGAAGGCAGATGACATCCTCGCTGAAGCCAGTGAAGCCCTGATGGCACATGATGCCGTCAGGATGAGCTTTTCCTACACCATGCAAAACGAGGAACGTGATCATTACGATCATGCAGAAGGCTTTATCCTGACCAGTGGCGACAAGTTTTACCTCAGGCAGGGCATGCATCATATGATTTCCGATGGCACAACAGCATGGACCTTCCTGGAAGAAGTCAACGAGGTGCATATCAGTTACGCTGAAGATACAGAAGAAGCCCTGAGTCCGGTATCGGTCCTGGATAACTTTCATGAAGACTTTCGTGCGCGCTGGATAAGGCTGGAACCCCAGGATGATGAAGATATCCATGTCATAGATCTTGTCCCCCATCAACCGCAGACCTTCTACAAGTTCAGGGTAGCCATCGGTGACCAAAGCAACGACATCGTGTTTATGGAAGCGCATGACCGCCAGGGTGGCATCTATCGTTATGATATAGAAGCCATCGAGACCGACCCCGAAATCAGTGATCAAACGTTTACTTTTCATCCCGAAGACCATCCGGACATTGAAGTGGTTGACTTAAGATAAGGATCAGTCCTCCGCAGCAAGGTCAATGCCAACGGGACGGGTGACATTCACCCAGCGATAGTTTTTGATGCGGTAAATCGCAGTATGCCTGTTTTCCCAGCCATGCTCCTTCCCTGCAACCTGCACAAAATCAAAAGGACTGGCATAACCCATTTGGTTCAGCCGCGGCAAACATCTTGCAAACTCCTTTCCATAAGCCTCCAGTGCGGTGAAAAAGAAATAGGCGGTTTGCACCCCATGAAAAGCATCTTGGTCGGGTTCAGTCAGGAACAGCTCACGATATCTGCGCACAAAATCAGCAATGTGCGGATCCTGATAGTCATGGAAGGCATCATTAAAGAAATGTACGTTCAGGTCCTGCAGATAATCGATCTCGATGCTGACATAGTCTTCCCATTCAGGTATTCCAAAGATGCTCATGTGGTAGTTCCGCCTGTTTTCATGCAATTGACGCAGGTAATTTGACACAAAGGGCTCACCACCTATCAGGGTGATCAGCACGTTTTTCTTGTCGTGCCGCATGGCTTTCAGGACCCCTTCCATCCCTTCATCCCTAAAGATGACCTCAGTCACATTTTCGGGCCGTGGCACCCTCCGCACCTCTTCCAGGTTAAACAGGTCTGGCGACAACCATTGCACCGCACCGGTATCAGGAATGACCAGGGCGCGCGTTCTTCTGTTGCCCACAAGGGTGCCTTCCAGATAGTAGCCATCTACCCTTGCGAGGTTAAGGCTGTCGTGCACATGGTTGACCATGGCGATGTTGGTAAGCAGGGAGTCCCTGAAGTTGTTGATCACTTGGGCAGCACCAGGCTGATTATCGTGTACCAGGATAATATTCTGCCTGGGAAAGTGTTGTGAGATGTATTCTCCCACACCTGCCAACATGGTCTCCAGTGATGGCCGAACCTTGAACAGATGCGCGTTATCCTGGAGCTGATGCATGTCAGGCAACATAGGAGACACCACAGGAATATCCAGCTTTTGTGCATAGTCGGCAACATGCCTTAGCGGGCGCTCATGGAAAGGGCCTATGATCATATCCATATGTTTGAGCGTATCAGCAGCGGTAAGCGCTTTCACCTTTTCCACATTGCTGCAGCCGTCAAAAACATGCAGGCGGATATCACTCCCCGCATGCCGGATCGAATCCAGGGCCACAAGCACACCATGGTAAAAAGAGATAAAACTGAAAGAGGGATGATTTAGTGTGACGTCCTGCGTAGAAAGTTGGTCTATGACCCGGTGCAGATCATGGGGCTCAGGATCTGCCTCTCCATCAACCAACCTGGTAAGCGTGTCAATACCTGCTAATTGCTCTTCAGGGAGATCCAGATTTTCAAGGTATAGCGGAAGGATAAGCGCGATGTCATAATGATCCTGGTGCACTGGCTGCAAACAGTAGGCATCGGTTTCGGGCATCACCTCACGCTCCGGAGCAGGAAGAAAGATGAAACGCTCCGCAGGCTTTTCGGGTTCCACCGTTTCTGCCACTTCAGTATCCAATGGCACCCTGATCTGATCCCCTGCCCGCAGATGATCTTCCACATCAGGGTTCATCGCCTGCAACTCCCCAACGCCAAGACCAAAATCCTGAGAGATCCCATACCAGGTTTCTCCTGAAGAAACAGTATACAGACGGAAATCTTTGGTGTCCGGGTCACTTTCTTTTAATGGGATTCTCAGCACATGACCTACCCGAAGCATCTCCCTGGCTTGCGGATTATAAAAAAGAATGGTTTCCTGGCTCACCCCATATTCCCTTGCAAGGCCAAAAAGGGTTTCATGGCGCTGCACCTCATGTTCAACAAATCGCCCATCAGGCATGGGCGCCACCTCGTCAAGCCGGATCTTATCTACCGGAGGAATGGCATCAAGGTCATCAGCAACCGGAATGCGGATCACCTGGTCGTAACGCAAGCCTTCACGAATATCCGGGTTTTCTTCGATAATATCTTCCTGCTCAACACCATAGGCACGTGCAATGGAGTAAAGGGTTTGCCCTTGCAGCACGGCATGGAAGTAATAGGCCTCACCATCTATGTATTGTGGCGTTCTGGAGCGATTGGTGATCTCTACCCCCTGCCGTTGGTTTTCTTCCTCCCTGGGATCCTCCTCATGAGCCATCAGTAAAACATGCAAGCCCATAAAACCCAATAAGCATATTCCCGCAAAGAATTTCCGCATAACAATCGTGCTTTTCCTATTATAATAATACGCCTGATTCGAGAAAAAATTTTAATGTCAGGGTACTGCATCATTCATTACCGGCATAAACTAATGTCACGAGCGTTGAATACACAAAAGTCATAACCCAGGCACCCTGACTGCACAAATACTACCTGGTGGCGACCTGGGCTATACAAAGACCGTGCGGCTATTCCCACTCTATGGTCGCTGGAGGCTTGGAGCTGATGTCATACACCACGCGATTGATCCCTTTGACATTGTTGATAATGTCATTACTCATCCTTCCAAGCAGCTCATAGGGTAAATGTATCCAGTCAGCCGTCATCCCATCGGTAGATTCAACCGCCCTTAGCACCACAGCGTTTTCGTAGGTTCGTTCGTCGCCCATTACGCCTACAGACTGCACCGGCAACAGGATGGCCGCCGCTTGCCACGTTTTATCATACCACCCCGAAGATTTCAATGCCTTAATAAAATAATGGTCTACCTCCTGCAGGGCCCTTACCTTATCAGCGCTCACCTCACCGAGGATGCGAATGGCAAGTCCCGGACCAGGGAAGGGGTGTCGTTCAAGAATCCCTGAGGAAATCCCCAAGCTGCGGCCCACCCGCCTTACCTCGTCCTTAAAAAGCGAATTCAGGGGCTCAATGACCTTGAGGTTCATCTTTTCAGGCAAACCACCTACGTTGTGGTGCGATTTAATGGTGGCAGACGGGCCTTTGACCGAAATGGATTCAATGACGTCCGGATAGATGGTTCCCTGGGCAAGCCAGTGCACATCTCTGATCTTCCTGGCTTCCCGCTCAAAAACCTCAATAAACACGCGACCAATGGCTTTTCGCTTCAACTCCGGGTCGCGCAGCCCCTTCAGTGCATCAAGGAAATGACTGGCAGCCCGCACCCCACGGACGTTAAGCCCCATGTCCCTGTAAGACAGCAGCACCTCTTCAAACTCGTTTTTGCGCAGCAAGCCATTGTCCACAAAGATGCAATGCAATTGTTCACCGATGGCCTTGTGCAGCAATGTGGCAGCCACACTGGAATCGACACCTCCGCTAAGCCCGAGCACGACCTTGTCTGATCCAAGCTTATCGCGCAAAGCCGCAACTGTTTGGTCCACAAAGGAAGCCGGTGTCCAGTCCTGCGAGCAGCCGCAAATGTCGACCACGAAGTTTCTTAACAGTTGCTGCCCTTGCAATGAATGATAAACTTCAGGGTGAAACTGCAGGCCGAATATCATCTCTCCCTGATCCCTGAATGCGGCCACACCGATGTCATTGGTCCTTGCAACGAGTTGAAATCCATCCGGAAGCCGGGTAATGGTGTCGGCGTGTGACATCCATACCTGAGACTGTTCCTGAATATCCTGGAACAAAATCTCACCAGAAGCTATGTATGAAATATTTGCACGCCCGTATTCCCTGGTGGATGAGGCCATGACCTCACCTCCCCTGTCGATGGTGATCATCTGGGCGCCATAACAAACACCCAGCACGGGAACCTTGTCCATGCACCAGTCGAGCTCAGCCCGGGGCGCACCATCATCAAGCACACTGAAGGGACTGCCTGATAAAATGACACCTTTGATATGGGTCAGTTTTTCAGGCTGATAGTGATATGGCTGAATTTCGCAATAGACATTTAACTCCCTCAGCTTCCTGGCTATCAACTGTGTGTACTGGGAACCGAAATCGAGGATCAAAATCATTTCTTGCATATGGCAAAGATAAGGATATCCTGTTTTTACCTGACAAACAGCCGGAAAAAGATGCAAAGTTTTTGCCGATTATGTACCTTTGCGCATGGCCAGTGCACCGTCCCTCCAACCAGAGCTGAAGGGCCTCAAAACCCCATTGGAAAAACATCAACACCCTGGACAATTATCATCCTACGGTGCCAGGGGCCTGAAAAAAAAGCCAGAAACAAGATCACCCCGAATGATTAAAAACCTGCAAGATGTCCATAGCTGAAAACCTAGCCACATTGCGGAAAGAGATACCCGAGCATGTCACCCTGGTGGCAGTATCGAAGACAAGAACCACAGCCGAGATCCTGGAAGCTTATGACGCCGGACAACGTCATTTTGGTGAAAGCAAGGCCCAGGAGCTGACACCCAAGGCTGAAGAGCTTCCCAGGGACATTCAATGGCACATGGTGGGGCACCTGCAATCCAATAAGGTAAAATACATTGCACCTTTTGTCTCCCTGATTCATTCTGTCGATAAGATGAAGCTGCTCAAGGTGATCAACAAGGAGGGACAGAAAAATGAACGGGTCATTCCCGTCCTCCTGCAGCTGCACATTGCAGAAGAAAGCACCAAGTTTGGTATGAGCTTCGAAGAAGTTTGCGCGCTGCTGGAGAGTGACATCTACCACCAAATGGATGCGATTGAGGTGCAAGGACTCATGGGGATGGCTACATTTACAGATGATACTGATCAAGTCAGGAAGGAGTTCAGGCAGTTGAAGGCATATTTTAACACTGTCCGGGACACTTATTTCAAAGGCCGTGAAGCTTTTTGCACACTTTCGATGGGCATGACCAACGACTACCGGCACGGCATTGACGAGGGCAGCAACATGGTTCGCATAGGCACTGCCATATTTGGTGCCAGGAAATGAACAATTGGTCGCATTATAGAGTTGTTCTCCTATTGAATTATGCAAACAGTTTTATCATGCGGCTATATTTTTACATTTTACTGGCAGGCACCCTGTTGCTGGGATCAGGCATTCCAGTTACATTTGGGAACCCAGGCGATGCCGACGGCCCCCTGGAGTTAAGCCTTGAGGAAGCCCGTCAGTATGCTGTTGACCACAGTTACAGCATGCGTAAGGCCAGGGCTGACCTGAAAATAGCCGAACGGCAAATATGGGAGACCACGGCCGCAGGACTGCCCCAGGTCAATGCTTCCGTAGGGTATAATTACTACCTGGACATCCCCACATCCCTTGTGCCCGCAGAATTCTTCGGAGGTGAGCCGGGGGAGTTTGCCGAAATACAGTTTGGTACGGAACAAAATGTGACGGCCACAGCCTCTGTGGAACAACTGATCTTTGATGGTCAATACATTGTGGGCCTGAGGGCTTCACGCATATTCCGCGACCTTGCCAGTCAGACTCTGCAGCGTTCAGAAGCGGAAGTCAAACAAGCTGTTACGGAGACTTATTTGCTTGCCTTGCTTGCCCGGGAAAACCTCAGGGTGGTATCAGAGAATCTCCAGCATATGGAGCAACAGCTGCATGAGACCCGGGAGTTGCTGAGAGAGGGGTTTACTGATCCCATCAACGTGGATCAGCTCCAGCTCACGGTGTCAAACATTGAAAATCGGATAACTGCGCTTGAACGTCAGGCTGAGGTGACAAGCAACCTCCTGAAGTTTCAGCTTGGCATGGATATGGACCATGAGCTTGTGCTGATCGACAAGCTGGAAGAACTCCATGGCGTATTGCTCGCCGACCTTTCCCTTGTCTCGGACTTCACGCCTCGGCACCACATCGACTACCGGATTACCCGGTCGCAGGAAAGCATGAGCCTGATGACCCTCAGGCGGGAACAATCAGCCTACCTTCCCAGTCTCTCGGCTTCCTTTACCCGCCAGGAAATGGCGATGCGTGATGAATTCAACTTTTTCGACGGCGACCAGTCCTGGTTTCCCAGCACCTATTTTGGTATAAACCTCACCATACCGGTTTTCTCGAGTGGAATGCGCGCTTCCCGGGTGCAGCAGGCCCGGCTGGAGTTGGAAAAATCGCGCACTGAAAGGGAAGAAGTATACCAATTCCTTGATTTGCAAATGCAGGAAGCAGTGGCCGATTACCACACCGCCAGGGAGCAATATGCCAACGAGCAGGATAACCTGGAGCTTGCCACACGCATTTTTGACCGCACCACCACCATGTTTCGTGAAGGCATGGCTACCAGCCTGGAGCTGACACAAGCAAATGACCAGATGGTCACCACAAGGGCAAATTATTACCAGGCACTCTTTGAACTACTCAATGCAGAAAACAGCATGCTTAGGGCGCTTGGACAATAGATGACATGCATGGGCTTTACGGCTTTCTTTCACCGCAAGTAAAGGCAGCCGGTAAACCAAGTGACAATGAAAACACACCAAGCTTATAAAAAATGATTCATACAATACATCCACACGCAAGACAGATGATCCACAAGGCAAGACTTGCCATGATTTGGCTTGCTGGTGCCGGCTTGCTTTTCGCCTTGCCTTCGTGCAATGGCCACAGTGATGACCAGCCAGACAAAGACGACGAACAGGTACGTAGCAAAATCGAAGAATATGCTGGAGAAATAAGCCGGTTGACACAGGAAAAGCATGCCTTGCAGCAGACCCTCAGAGATCGCGGAGAATATACCGGAAGAAATGACCTGGTGCCCGTGATGGTTTCGGAGCTTGCCCCTGCAGACTTTGTGGAATACATCCGCGTAAGCGGCACGGTCGAAGCAGTGAAAACAGCCACCATCAGTCCCGAAACTAGTGGACACATCCGCAGGATTTACGCCGAAAAGGGAGAGGCCGTGGAGCGCGGACAGGTCCTTGCGCGCCTGTCTACCGACGTGGTGCAGGGTAACATCGAGGAGGTAAAGACCAGCCTGGAGCTGGCTGAAACAGTATATCAAAGGCAAAAACGGCTTTGGGACCAACAAATCGGCAGTGAAATGCAGTACCTGGAAGCCAAAAACCAGGTGGAGCGCCTCCTGAAGAACCTGGAAACCCTTCAGTCGCAGCTTGACATGGCTGTCCTTAAGGCCCCTTTTGATGGTTTCGTGGACGAGCACTTCATCAAGGAAGGCGAGCTGGCTTCTCCTGGCACACCGGTGATGCAGGTCGTCAACCTCGATGAATTGTATGTCAATGCTGATGTTTCCGAATCGTACCTTCCTTACGTGACCGAAGGACGTGAAGTCATTCTGCGCTTCCCTGCCTGGCCGGAAACCCAGATCAAAACGCCTGTGCATCGTGTTGGGCACGTGATCAACCCGGAAAACCGGTCCTTTCGCATGCAACTGCGCATTCCCAATGATGATGGTCGCTACAAACCCAATATGATGGCCAGAATCAGCGTGCAGGCAGCTGTCATCCAAGATGCCATGGTCGTCCCATCGATGCTGATCGGCTTTGACACCCAGGGACATTATGTATATGTAGCAGAAGAAGGGCCGCAAGGTATACCACTGGCCCGAAAAGCCTATATTGAACGAGGACGGGATGGAGAAGGCAAAACCCAGGTGAAAGAGGGTCTCACTGAAGGAGATTTGCTCATTGTACAGGGGCATCGCCAGGTAGCCAGCGGAGAAGGCGTGCATATCAGGTCATATGAATAACCACTGGGAAATTATCCCATAATAAAAAACCTCCGTATCAAAGAATGGACGCATAATTGGAATGATTACCCAATGGAGGTTTGGTTTCGCCGAGCTCGCACATGCTCGATTCATCTGACCTATTTAATCAAATTATTAACATATTAATATGATGAGTGAGCCAAGAGAAGAACGGGCAATTCGTGAGTTTAAGCCAGCCACTATTGCGCTGAAAAACAAAAACACCATATTCCTGCTTACCTTCCTGATTGCTGTCTTTGGTATTTTTTCCTATAGAAGTCTTCCCAAGGAGCTTTTCCCTGAGGTAGAGATACCTACTGTCCTGGTGCAGACCCTGTACCCTGGCAACCCGCCTGCAGACATGGAAAACCTGGTGACCAGGCCGCTCGAAAATGAAATCCATACCATCACGGGCATCCGGGAATTGCGCTCCACCTCTTCGCAGGACAATTCGGATATTTTCGTGGAGTTTGAAACCGGGGTGGACATCCAGGAAGCCCTCCAGGACGTAAAGGATGCCGTAGACCGGGTAAAGCCAGATCTCCCAGGCGACCTGCCCTCCGACCCTATGGTGATCGACATTGACTTTTCAGAGTTTCCCATTCTCAACCTTAATCTGAGCGGCAAATTCAGTATGCACGAGCTGAAACGTTTTGCCGACTTCCTGGAAGAAGAAATTGAAGATGTGCCAGAAGTATCGAGGGTAGAAATTACTGGCATTGAAGAGCGCGAGATCCAGATTAATGCGGATCCACACAAGATGGAACTCTACCAGGTCAGCTTTGATGACCTGGAAAATGCCATCGCATCAGAAAACGTGTCGATGGCTGGTGGTGCACTGCGTTTCGATGATGGCACCCGCTGGGCCGTGCGTACCATTGGCGAGTTTTCCGATGTCAGACAGATTGAAGACATCATCGTCAAGCATGAAAACCAGCAAATCGTTTACTTGCGTGACCTGGCTGAGGTACAAGACACCTATGCAGACCCGACCAGTTACGCACGACTGGACGATCAGCCAGTGGTCAGTTTGCAGGTGATCAAAAATTCAGGTGACAACCTGCTGTCTGCCACCGAAAACATCAACAGGGTGCTTGCCCAGGCCAGACAAAACAGCGACATCCCCGATGACCTGCACATCACCATCACCAACGACCAAAGTGAGGAAATACGCATACAGCTTTCCAACCTGGAAAACAGTGTGATCATGGCCGTGATCCTGGTTGTCCTCGTCCTCTACCTTTTCCTGGGTTTAAAAAACGCACTCTTCGTGGGCATTGCCATCCCCCTCTCGATGCTGATGTCTTTCATGATCTTCGGCCTGGTTAGCCTGCAGATCAACATGATTGTACTTTTTTCACTGATCCTGGCGCTGGGTTTGCTGGTCGACAACTCCATTGTGGCGGTGGATAACATCTTTCGCTTCGTGGAGCGCGACTATTCCATCCTGGAGGCCGCCAAGAGAGCGATTGGGGAAATTGCCACACCCATCATCACCTCCACTGCGACGACGCTTTCGGCATTCCTCCCATTGGCATTCTGGACGGGCATCACGGGAGAATTCATGAAATCCCTGCCCCTCACGCTGATCATCGTACTTACCTCCTCCCTTTTCGTGGCCCTTGTCATCATTCCGGTCTTTTCCTATACCTTTTTTAAAAATGACAAAGACACGGCAAGGAAACAGGATGCATCAGAAGCAATGAGCCCGGCAGCTTCCGGCAGCAAATTGCGCCGAAACTTGCTGATTGTCGCACTGCTGATCCTGCCAGGCATCATCTTTCATGTTGCAGGAAGTACCTTATGGGGCAACCTTTTTGTGTTGGCAGCCCTGCTTTTTGCCCTGGGCCATTTTGCACTCAACCGCCTGGCCAAATGGTTTCAGCACACGCTGCTGCCATTCCTGGAAAAGCTATACAGGAACACGCTGACACATGCCCTCCGGGGGCGTAACCCCTATGCGTACGTCTCTGGCACGCTGCTGGTACTTGTCCTGGCCATCATCACCTTCGGGCTGCGCAGCCCCAACGTCCTGTTTTTCCCTGACAACGAACCACAGTTCATCAACATCCTGATGGAGCTTCCCGTTGGTACCGACATTGACGAAACGGACCGGCGCGTGGCGGAAGTCGAAACAGATGTGGAAGAGCTCATTGCCCCCTACCGGCATATTGTCAAGTCGGTCATGACCATCGTCGGACGTGGCGCGATTGGTGAGATGGATATGAATGCAGGTGAAACACCCAACCGGGGGCTGATCACCGTGACCTTTGAGCAGTTTGACATGCGCGGGGGCATCAATACCAACGACATTATGGCCAAACTGAGCGAAAACCTTACCGGCAAGTATCCTGGCATCGACTTCATGATTGAAAAGAACATGGCCGGCCCCCCTTCGGGACCTCCGATCAACCTGGAAGTCAGCGGACCTGACCTGGAAAGACTGATGGCTCTGGGCGATACCATCAAAAATCAGATCAGCAGGGCCGGCATACAAGGCATCGAAGGGCTCAACACCGACCTTGACAGCAACAACCCGGAGATCCTGGTGCACATCGACAGGGAAGCAGCCAGGCGTTTTGGCCTGTCCACTTTCTCCATTGCCAACACCATCAGGACGGCACTTTTTGGTCTGGAGGTATCCACCTTCAAGGTTGGCGAAGAGGAATACCCGATTCAACTGCGCTTGCAGGAGGAATACCGGCACAACCTTTCCGCTTTGATCAATCAGCGCATCACTTTCCGCAGCCAAAGCACCGGCCAGATTATGCAGGTGCCAATCTCTGCCGTGGCCAATGTGGAGTACAGCAAAACCTATGGCGCAATCAACCGCATCGACCGCGACCGTGTGATCACGCTGAGCTCCAATGTGCTGCCCGGATACAACGCCAACCGCATCAACCAGCAAATCATGCAGCTGATGGAGGAGATGGATCTGCCCAACGGGTATGATTATGCCTTTACCGGGGAACAGCAAGAACAGGAAGAATCGATGGACTTTCTGATCAGGGCCCTGCTAATCGCTGTATCCCTGATCGCACTGATCCTCGTTACCCAGTTCAACTCGGTATTCAAGCCCTTCATCATCATTGGCAGCGTCGTCTTCAGCACTGCAGGCGTCTTCCTGGGACTGGCGATCTTCAACATGGACTTCATCATCATCATGATGGGAGTAGGCATCGTCAGCCTGGCTGGCGTGGTCGTCAACAACGCCATCGTGTTGATCGACTATACTGATTACCTCCACAAGCGAAAGCACGTGGAGCTGGGCTCGGATGCGGATAGCCTGCTGGAACCGGATATCAGCCTTGCCCTCATCGAACAGGCAGGCAAAACACGCTTCCGGCCTGTGATTCTCACAGCCATCACCACGGTACTGGGCTTGTTCCCGCTGGCCATCGGCCTGAATATCAATTTCGTCACACTGCTGACGGAATTAAACCCGCAGATCTATTTTGGCGGCGACAATGCCCGGTTCTGGGGTCCCATGTCGTGGACAGTGATCTTCGGTCTATCCGTAGCTACCTTCCTAACCCTGGTGATCGTACCCTGTATGTATCAAATCATCCTGGCCACCCGTCGCAAGGTCAGGCACTTGACCGGCAGAGACTAGTGTCATGGCACTGGTGAGTCCGGTGCATTCTACACCACCCCAGCATAAAAGTCATGATCCCGACCATGGCCTTTTGGGCCTGTGAAAATATTTTCCTGCAAGCGGGCCCGCCCTTGATCATTTTTCTTATTTTTGGCCCATTCAGGGTATTTCAAGCCAAGCGCTGACATCAACCCCATGCCATGCTGTTGTCCAACTTACACTGTATCTTAAGGAAAATCTATGCATAGCCGCAACTATGTGATGAGCTATTTTTCTGCGAGGACCCTCAGGAGCAACTTCAGCTGGCCATGTGGCGGTCAATGAAAGGATGAAAAAGCCCTGGGACCGTAACCATTATTCAACACAACCAAACGCCAAAACAACATGACACAAACTGCTTCTGCCAAGGATGCGGTCGGGGTTCAGCCACCCGATCTTTCAAAGTATGGAATTCAAGATGTGAAACAGGTTTTCTACAACCTTTCTTATGAAGACCTCTATCGCCACGAGACCGACCCTGAGCTGGAAGGTTATGAAAGGGGCTTTGAGACCAACACGGGCGCTGTGGCCGTAGATACAGGGATTTTTACCGGCCGTTCACCAAAAGACAAATACATCGTCCAGGAAGACAGCTCTCAGGATAACATTTGGTGGGCCGATGGCCAAACACGATCTGACAACAAGCCCATATCGGAAGAGGTATGGAATTCGCTGAAGGAGACCACACTGAAGCAGTTTCATGGGAAAAAGCTATATGTCATGGATGCCTTTTGCGGCGCCAATGAAAACACCAGGATCCGGATCCGGGTCATTACAGAGGTAGCCTGGATGGCCCATTTTGTAAAAAACATGTTCATCCGGCCGTCGGAAGAAGAACTGAAGGACTTCGAGCCCGACTTTGTGATGCTTAACGCCTGCAAGACAGTGAATGAAGAGTGGGTGGAGCAGGATTTGAACTCGGATGTCTATGTGGCATTTAACCTGAAGGAAAGACGTGCAGTGGTTGGCGGAACCTGGTACGGTGGAGAGATTAAAAAAGGCTTTTTTTCGGTAATGAATTATTACCTTCCGCTGAAAGGTATCGCAGCCATGCACTGCTCAGCCAACATGGGAAAAAACGGCGATACGGCAATCTTTTTTGGCCTCTCCGGCACCGGGAAGACCACGCTTTCGGCAGATCCCAATCGTTATCTCATTGGTGACGATGAGCACGGATGGGACGACGAAGGCATTTTCAACTTCGAAGGGGGCTGTTATGCCAAATGCATCAACCTGAGCGAAGAAAAAGAACCGGATATTTATCATGCCATCAAGCGCGACGCCTTGCTCGAAAACGTGGTATACGATGAAGAAACTGGCGAAATCGACTTTGCAAACACTACCAAAACGGAAAACACGCGGGTATCCTATCCTTTGTACCACATCAAAAACATCGTCAGACCAGTATCCAAGGGCGGGCATCCAAAAAAGATCATTTTCCTGACTGCGGATGCTTTTGGAATCCTTCCCCCGGTAGCCCGGCTGAACCGTGACCAGGCCATGTACTACTTTTTGAGTGGCTACACCGCCAAGCTGGCAGGAACAGAGCGCGGAGTCAAAGAACCCCTGCCCACGTTTTCTTCGGCATTCGGGGCGGCATTCCTGCTTCATCATCCTACCGTATACGCCCAGGAACTGGCGAAAAAAATGAAAGCGCACGGCGCCACCGCCTACCTGGTAAACACGGGATGGATTGGCGGGCCATACGGCATCGGACAGCGCATCGACATCGACAGCACAAGAAAGATCATTGACGCCATCCTTGATGGATCCCTGGATTCGGCCAAGGTGGAAGAGCTTGCGCCTTTCGGACTAATGATACCGACAGCGGTCCGGGGCGTAGACTCCAACATCCTGAACCCTAAAAACACCTGGAAATATGAAACGGCTTACATGAAACAGGCTGACAGCCTCGCAGATAAGTTTATTGAAAACTTCAACAACTTCACGGATACGGAAGAAGGACAACGCCTGGTAGCTGCAGGTCCGCAGAATAAGTTCATGAAGCAGTATTACAAGTACTATGAAAAGAAGATCAACCGCCTGCAGCAACAGCACAGTGAAGAAATCAGCAGGCTCAGGGACCAGATATACATCCTGCAAAATTCATTCAACGACTATATCTCCTTTAATTCGATCAATACCGATTACAAAAAAAGACCTCTCAAACGACATGTACCTGTCGTGGCCTTTTTCGACACCCGTGATGAAGCCCGGCTGGAAAAATGCCATCAGGCCGTCATCAGGATCATGAAAGCCGCCGGGTTTGCCTTTGTCTCGCACGAAAAAAGCCACATCGGGGTCAACGAATACATGACCAAGTCGACAGACGAACTGTCTCTTGACCAGGTATATGACAGAATCAATCAAATTGCGCATTGCCTCAACGGTCACGGAAAGGATTGCCAGAATGAAAAACTGCGCAAACTGAGCAATGAGCTGATTGAGATCACGGAAAACATCCCTGGCTTCCTTGTAAAGGCAGGATCTGCACTTACCGTGAAGACTACAAATGAAGAAGGTATATCCCGGATTCGCACGATCTCCTTACCCATTTCGGCACAGATACATATTGATAAAAATCCTGCTTTGCTTAAGAAACCCACCAGGTTAATGCAGGAGATCAACCATTTCTGACAAAATCATTATCTTTGTCATACCGGCAGCATCGTTTGTTTGACCTAAACCTCTCTGCTTGCACTTTAGTTAACACAAACAACATGCTGCCGGTTTTCTTATGGTTAGCGCCTTCCGACACAAAAAAACGGCATTTGCTTGTAATTTTTTTTGAAGACTATTGCAAATCTGCAAAAATGTTGTATTTTTGAATGTTGACCTATTTATTTTTACCACTAAACCAACTTGATTATGGAAACCGGTACCGTTAAATTTTTTAATGAAAAAAAGGGGTATGGATTTATTATTGATGACAAGACTGAAAAGGATGTTTTTGTGCACCATAGTGGGCTTTTAGATCCCATTAGCAATGATGACAGGGTCTCTTTTGAGATATCGGAAGACGAAAGGGGCAAAAAAGCCATTAACGTGAAGAAAGCTTAGGAGATTATTTCCAATACCTGGCAAGCGAATCGGCTCCGTTTTACAACAAACGGAGCTTTTTTTTTGGAAAATCGTACTTTTGCTTTATCCTTTTGCTGGTTGTATGAATCAGGTTTGCCTAAGCGCTGTGTTTCGCGTGAAGTCATACCGGATTGAAGACATGGGCGGATGTTGGCTTAAAGTATCTCAGGGAGTGCAGGGAGGATCTGCCACAGCCATGATGCAGCATATGTGGCAAATATGTTTCAGTAGGTTTTGGGATTGCCCCGAGAAAAATAAGATGTGGATAGTACGTTATTATAAATAATACGATATGGTCATCATAGGAATCACAGGTACTTTGGGTGCTGGCAAGGGAACGGTGGTGGAATACCTGGTGCGCGAGCGCGGGTTCTGGCATTACTCAGTGCGTGGATTCCTCGCTGAAGAGTTAAACAGACGCAGCATGCCTGTAAACCGGGATACCCTCACAGCCATCGCCAACTCCCTGCGTGCCAAATATGGGCCAGAGTTCATCGCAGTGCAGTTGTTCCAAAAGGCCAAAGACACCGGTCAAAATTGCATCATTGAAAGCATAAGGACACCTGGCGAGATTGATGCATTGCGAGAGCATCCCAGCTTCTACCTGCTTGCCGTAGATGCAGATCCACGGATAAGGTATCAACGTATACGCAAGCGCAACTCCGAGACAGACAATATTTCCTACCGGATATTTATAGAAAACGAGGAAAGGGAAATGCACACCACCGACCCGAACAAGCAGAACCTGGCAGCCTGCATCGCAGAAGCCGATCACGTGATCACTAACAATGGCAGCCTGGAACAGCTTCATGAACAAACGGAAAAATTTCTCGAGCGCATTGCACTGTGAGATGTTGGTTGCGGTTGAGATGGAGGTTGAAGTTAAGGTGAAGGTTTAGGCTGAGGCTGAGGTTAGGGCTGAGTTTCGGGTTAAGGGTTGCAGCTTATCAGGGACAGCCCAGGTGCTGTCTGAATTTGCCCGAAGTGCTTGTGAAGGGCTGGGCGTGTTGCAGTTTTACTGGGGTTAAGGGATGGCAGATGGCCATAGATCACACGTAAACCCAGACTTTTAGACATTTCGACATTTCGACCTTTTGTCTTTTTGTCCTTTTGCCCTTTTGCCCTTTTATCATTATAATAAATCATACGCACATGAACGAAATCAGCTATCAGCGTCCGTCATGGGATGCTTATTTCATGGAGATTGCACATACGGTAAGCAAGCGCGCCACCTGTGATCGGGGAAGAAGCGGTTGTGTGATTGCACGCGACCGGCAAATCCTGGTGACCGGTTATGTGGGTTCACCGATTGGTTTGCCGCATTGCGATGACGTGGGGCATCAAATGAAGAAGGTACTGCACGAACGCGGTCACATCACCAAGCACTGTGTCCGGACGGTACATGCTGAACAAAACGCCATTTGTCAGGCAGCACGTTTGGGCATAAGCATCGCTGGTGCCACACTCTATTGCCGCATGACTCCCTGCCGCGTTTGCGCTATGCTCATCATTAACTGTGGCATCCATCGCGTGGTATGCGAAAAGAAATACCACGCCGGCGAGGAATCTGAAAAACTATTTGCCGATGCCGGGCTTAAGCTGGAATATTTTACAGACGAGGTGCTCAATTACAAAGACCAGAAAGAGGAGTGAAATAGGCAAGGGAGCTGAGATGTGATCTCATCCCGCAAAGAGAAGACCGGCACATTGCAATACCATGTAAGGGTTTTATTTTGCAGAGATAAGGAAAAAGATCAAGACCCGGGCCGGCTAAAGTAGTGTTGACGCCCCTAGTTCCCCATCTCGGACATGAAACGAATGCGCATCAGGCGGACTTCCTCTTCGGTGAAGTCATCCTCTCCGAGCTCTGCCAGTGCCTCCTCGTAGCAATCAGTCTCGGCTGTCGTGAAATAATCAAATATCTCATCCTGCTTGTCCAGGTCAATCACCTCATTGATATAATACCGTATGTCAATTTTTGTCCCTGAGGCCACAATGCGCTCCAATTCCTGTAAGAGTTCATCAAAATCAAGACCTTTGGCCTCAGCCAAGTCTTCGAGCGACACCTTTCGGTCGATATTGCGGATCAGGTAGACCTTGAGACCGGATTTGTTAACCACCGATTTCACAACCATGTCCATAGGCCGCTCAATCTCATTGTCTTTCACATAACGGGCAATCAGCTCAATAAAAGGCCGGCCAAATCGCTCCGCCTTGCCCGATCCCACGCCGGTGATCTGTTTAAGCTCATCCAGCTTGATGGGATACTGGATGGCCATGTCTTCCAGCGAAGGATCCTGGAAGATTACAAAGGGAGGCAGGTTGTGCTTCCTGGCCATCTCTTTTCTAAGGTCCTTAAGCAATGAAAACAACACTTTATCCGTCGCACTGGTCTTTTGCGCCATGCCACCCATGCTGTCGGCCTCATCCGGACTGTCATAATCATGGTCTTTACTCATCATGACCGATTCCGGTTGCTTCAGGTATTCTTTCCCTTTGTCACTTGCCTTGAGCGTACCGTAATCCTCAATGTCTTTCTCCAGCAGCCGTTCGATCAAAGCCTGGCGCAACACCGCGTACCAGAACTTTTCATCCTTATCGGCTCCTTTAGCAAAAATCTCCAGTTGATTGTGTTTGCAGGATTTGACGGCAGTGGTACTTTTACCCATAAGTACGTTGATTACATGTTTTGGTTTAAATAACTCTTTGACCGCAAGTACGGTCTCTAACAGCAGGCAAATATATTCTTTTCCTTCAAACTTTTCTTTTGGATTCAGACAGTTGTCGCAGGAGCCGCAATTCTCCTCCTTGTATATCTCTCCGAAATAATTCAGCAGGGTTTTCCTCCGGCAGATGGATGATTCGGCATATGCAACTGTTTCCATGAGCAGTTGCATGCCGATCTCCTGCTCTGCCACGGGTTTCCCTTTCAGAAACTTCTCCATTTTCTGGATGTCTTCGTAGGAGTAAAAAGCTACGCAATTTCCCTCCCCCTCATCACGGCCTGAGCGTCCGGTCTCCTGATAATATGCTTCCAGGCTTTTAGGAATATCGTGGTGAATCACATAACGGACATCCGGCTTGTCGATGCCCATTCCAAAGGCGATGGTGGCCACGATCACATCAGCGTCTTCCATCAGGAACTGATCCTGGTTGGAGACGCGCACAGCCGAATCTAGTCCGGCATGATAGGGCAGCGCCCTGATGCCGTTTACCTGCAGGGTAGCAGCCAATTCTTCCACCTTCTTCCTGCTCAGGCAATAGATGATGCCCGATTTGCCTTCCTGGGATTTCACATAACGAATGATGTCCCGGGTGATGTGCTGGGTCTTTGGACGGATCTCATAATAGAGGTTGGGGCGGTTAAATGATGAGATAAACCGCTTGGCATCCATCATACCCAGGTTTTTCTGGATATCCTGCTGTACTTTGGGTGTGGCTGTGGCGGTCAGGGCAATGATCGGAACCTTCTTGTCAAAGGCATCAATAATGGGTCGCAGGCGCCGGTATTCAGGCCTGAAGTCGTGGCCCCATTCCGATATGCAGTGGGCTTCATCCACGGCAAAGAAAGAAATATCAAGTGTTTTCAGGAATTCCACGTTATCTTCCTTGGTCAGCGACTCCGGGGCCACATAAAGCAATTTGGTGGCTCCACCGACCAGGTCGCTTTTTACCTGGTTGACCTCTGCCCGGGAGAGGGAAGAATTTAACACATGCGCAATGCCATCGAAGGAGGCAAAATTCCTGATGGCATCCACCTGGTTTTTCATTAATGCGATCAGTGGGGATACCACGATGGCTGTCCCTTCTCCGATAAGGGCAGGCAGCTGATAACACATCGACTTTCCACCTCCTGTGGGCATGATCACGAAGGTGTCGTGACCATCCATCAGGCTTTTAACGATGGCCTCCTGATCACCTTTAAAGGTACCGTAACCAAAGATCTGCTTTAACAGATCACGCAACGACACGCTGCTCTTTACCTCCATTGCCGTAACATTTCTCTTTTTTATCGTCAGACTCTTTGATTTTCAGTCAATCGGATAGGTTGAACATATATTCAAGGATTTTTCAAAATTGTGAGAAAAATCATGTAGGTTTGTAATGTAAATATAATACTAAAAACCTACCTGAACAATTTTTTCACTCTCATTTTTTTCTTATGAAGCTACACACCAAAAACCTGGTAAAAAAGTATAAGAAGCGCGTGGTGGTTAATCATGTAAGTGTTGAAGTGAGTCAGGGTGAGATTGTAGGTCTTCTTGGTCCGAACGGTGCCGGAAAAACCACTACCTTTTACATGATCGTGGGGTTAATTAAGCCTAACAAGGGAACGATCCATCTTGACAAGGAGAACATCACTTCGGAACCCATGTATAAGCGGGCGCAGCGGGGCATTGGCTACCTGGCACAGGAAGCCAGTGTTTTTCGTAGTTTGAGTGTGGAGGACAACATCAGGGCAGTGCTTGAGTTTACGGACACAAGCAAAGATGAGCAGGCAGAAAAGCTTGAACGTCTGCTGGATGAATTTGGTCTGCAGTACATCCGTAAGAGCAAAGGAATCACACTGTCGGGAGGTGAACGTCGCCGCACCGAGATCGCCCGCTCGCTGGCCGTTGACCCCAGCTTCATTCTCCTGGATGAGCCGTTTGCCGGCGTAGATCCCATTGCCGTAGAAGACATCCAGCAAATCGTATCCCAACTCAAGGAAAGGAACATCGGTGTGCTGATCACCGACCACAACGTGCACGAGACCCTTAGCATCACCGACAGGGCCTATCTGCTTTTTGAGGGATCCATCTTAAAGGCTGGAACTGCAGAGGAACTCGCAGGTGATGAAGAAGTGAGAAGACTCTATCTTGGAGAGAGCTTCGAACTAAGGCGTTGATCCTGAAGCATACGCATGAATAATACATTCCTGAAAAAACCGGGTTTTCCCTTTCAGGAAAATTCATTTAGTATAACACTGGGCTAAGGTGATGGTTTGAATAAAAGGGCCACGGCATACGCGGCAATACCCTCTCCCCTTCCAACGAATCCCATATGTTCGGTGGTCGTGGCTTTTACCCCCACCTGATCTTCATCAATACCCATAACCCGGGCCAGGCTGCGTTGCATCGCGGGAATGTATTCTGCGATCTTTGGTCTTTGCAGACAAACCGTGGCATCAATATTGGCCGGTTCGTAACCACTGCTGCGGATCAACTCCATCACATCATCCAGGAGGTGCATGCTGGATATGTTTTCAAACCAGCGGTCATCGGCGGGAAAGTGGTAGCCGATGTCACGCAATGCCGCAGCACCAAGCAGGGCATCCATGATGGCATGTGTCAGCACGTCGGCATCAGAATGGCCTGCAGCACCTTTGTCAGCAGGAATAGTCACACCGCCAATCACGAGGGGTTTGCCTGTCACCAGCGGATGTGCGTCATATCCAAAACCGATCCGCATGCTTAATTCTGCTCCCACAACGATTCAAAATCGAAGCTCAGGGAGAAACGAAGCACGTTTTCGAGCGGACTGCGTTGCGCTACGGGCACAAGATAAGCAAAGTCAAGGCCAAAGACATTGTACTTCAATCCCAGGCCAAAGGTGAAATATTTCCTGTTGCCCTTGGATTCCGCTTCATGGAAATATCCGGCGCGAAGGGCAAACTGCTGGTCATACCAGTATTCAGCAGCTGCAGAAATGGTGATCTCCTCAAGTTCTTCGCTGAAACCTCCAGGCGCATCGCTGAAAGAACCAAGCATGCCAGATACGACAGAACGATTGGGGTCTTCACCCTCAGCAATCATGGGATTTCCATTGTCATCAAACATGACCTGGCCGCTTTCATCACGTGCATATATCGGGGGCGTGGGAACAAGCAATTTGTTGAAATCCACCATCAGTGACAACTGGTTAAAGTCATCAAGGTCAAATGTAAGGGAAGGGCCCAGGCGGAGGTTAATCGGGATGAAGTCTGCATTCACATCGTCAGTATAGGAAATTTTATTACCCATGTTGGAGACATGCACGCCCCAGGAAAAATGGGTAGGCGTATCCCAGTTCAATGGCCTGTTGTAATAGAGGGCCACATCTGCAGCCACTGACACACCTGCTTCAGCACCTTCAAGCTGCCCCTGGGTCAGGTCACTGTAGATAAAACGACCGGCAATGGCACCTGAAAAATGATCCCCCAGAATACGTGCATAAGCCACATCCGCAGCAAACTCACTAGGTCTTACCGTACCCATTGAATTACCTACCTGATCGGTAAAGTTTACATCACCTAAAGAGAAGTATTTCAATGAAAAGGCAATGGTCTGCAGTTCATCCAATTTCCTGAAACCGGTCAGATAGCCCAGGTTAATATCAGGAACCAGGGTACGTAACCAGGGAGTATAACTGACGCCAAAGCCCATTTCCTGCTCCATAAAGGCATACTTTGCCGGATTCCAGTGCATGGAGTTGATATCAGGGGTCGAAGAAACGCCTGCATCGCCCAATGCGCCTGCACGGGCATCCGGGGCAATCAAAAGGAAAGGGACTGCTGTGGTGATGGTGTTCACATCGCGCTGGCCCAGAATATCGCCATAATCCT
>PUOJ01000010.1 GCA_003552075.1 Bacteroidales bacterium | reverse complement strand
TGTTATCGTAGAAGCGTTTGACATCATTCGGGTGCAACTTGTGTTTCACCTCCACGATGATGAGGATGTCGTTTTCACAGAAGAGCACGGCATCAAACTCTCCCTGGACACCTTTTGCATGCGCTTCAAGACGACGGCTCACTTTTTGAATTTTGAAGCCATCGATTTCGGTGAGATTATTCAGTGCATTGTAAAAAAAATCTTCTGTTGACTCGCCAATGTTCGCGCCCAATCCGCTGACAACCCTGGATGTACGATCAAGGTTCTCTCGCATCTCCCTGATCATCTTATCCACATCCAACCTTTGCTTATTCGCTTCACGAATTCGTTTGTCTGTCTCCTGCCATTTTTTGTCCGTTTCCTGGAACATCAGCCACACCTTTTCAAAGGTCAGGGGCTCCCGTGCCCCATAAGCGTCGCCGGATTCGTTGGCCTGCAAAGGGTCGGTCGCAGGATGGGGCCATGAAGAGCCGCCGGGGGTGTCAGAGCCGTTGTGCGTGTCGGAGTCATTTTGGGTATCAAGATCATTGGATACCTCAGGGTCAGGGGGATCACCCTGTTGATTGGATCCGTGGTGGGATTCGGCATCACTTTTGCCTGTGGCTTCCCTCCTGGCTTTCGGGTGCTCCTGGCCATTGGCCTCATTGCAGGTGTTTTTGCGCTTCTTTTTCGCCATGTTGGTTTATTTTCTACAAATTTACAGCATTATATTTCATAAAACAATTTTATTGTGCTAGAAAAATTGCCGTCGGTCGGGTTTTGGGGTTAAACGGTAATGCGGTTTGAAGTTTGAAATTTGAGGTTTAAGGTCGACCGAGGCATTTGTGTGCATCTGTGAAAACTATTTGTGTCTATTTGTGGATAACATGTCTTCAAATTTCAAACCCATAAAATCCTTACCTTTGCGCATCCAAAACACCATTTCCCATGCAGATCGAGCAAAAAATCGCCCATAAGGTTGCGGAGGTCATCCAGGAACTTGCCGACCAGGAGGTGAACCGGCAACAGATCGTGTTGCAGAAAACCCGCCGGGAGTTTGATGGCGACCTCACCCTGGTAGTTTTTCCCTTCGTGAAAATGCTGCGCAAATCGCCGGAAGAAACTGCCAAAACCCTTGGAAACGCCATCCTGGAGCGTGTGGATGAGGTTACGGACTTCCAGGTGGTGAAGGGCTTTCTGAACCTGAGCTTGTCGGATGCGTTCTGGAAAGGGTTTCTTGCTGCGCAGGTGCAGGGAGGAGAAGAGGATGAGAGGAAGGAAGGAAGAGAAGAAGAGAAGAGGAGAGGTGATGACGAAAGCAGGCAGCAAGGGAAATCGACAGGTCCGGTGGTGGTGGAATACAGCAGTCCGAATACCAACAAGCCCTTGCACCTCGGCCACATCCGCAACAACCTGCTGGGATATTCAGTAGCCACGCTGCTGGAGGCCTCCGGACGGGAGGTGGTAAAGGTCAACCTGGTGAATGACCGCGGCATCCACATCTGCAAGTCGATGCTGGCATGGATGAAATACGGCAATGGAGAAACACCGGAAGCCGCAGGCAAGAAGGGCGACAAGCTGGTGGGCGACTATTACGTGAAATTTGAGTCGGCCCTCCGCGAAGAGATGAAGCCGCTGATAGATGCCGGCGCCAATGCCGACGAAGCACGCCGCAAGGCCCCATTGATGCAGGAAGCCCAGGAGCTGCTGCGCCGCTGGGAGTCTCGCGACCCCGAAGTAATGAAGATTTGGCGGATGATGAACGAATGGGTCTATGCCGGCTTCGATGAGACCTACCAACGGATGGGCGTGGATTTCGATAAGATCTATTATGAATCAGACACCTACCTGCTGGGCAGGGACATCGTACGGAAAGCCCTGGAGGAAGGCATCCTCCACCAGAAGGAGGATGGTTCCGTTTGGGCCAGCCTCGACGAATACAAGCTGGATGAAAAACTGCTGCTTCGTGCAGATGGTACCTCGGTCTATATGACACAGGACATCGGCACGGCTGAGTTACGCTACAATGATTATCATCCGGAAAAGATGGTGTATGTGGTGGGCAACGAACAGAACCACCATTTCAAGGTGCTGCAGAAGGTCTCGGAAAAGCTGGGCAAGCCTTATGCCGGCGCCATCCACCACCTGAGCTACGGCATGGTGGAGCTGCCCGACGGCCGGATGAAGTCACGCGAAGGTACCGTGGTAGATGCCGACGACCTGATGGACGAGATGGTGGCCACGGCCCGGAAAACCACCGAAGAACTGGGCAAGACCCAGGATTTCAGCGAAACAGAAAAACAACACCTGTACCACATCATCGGGATGGGTGCCCTCAAATACTTTATCCTGAAAGTCGATCCCAAAAAGAACATGTTGTTCAACCCGGAAGAATCAATCGACTTCAACGGAAACACCGGCCCCTTCATCCAGTATACCCATGCACGCATCCGCTCGGTGCTGCGCAAGGCCGGACAGAAGCGCCTGGATGCGGCATTGGGCGAAATGGAAGGCGCTTCCATCAATGACAAGGAGAAACTGCTGCTGAACAGCCTGTACCACTACCCTGCCACACTGCAGGAAGCCGCTGCGGAAATGAGCCCAGCCCGCATCGCCAACTTTGTGTATGATGTGGCCAAAGCGTTCAACCAGTTTTATCACGACCACTCCATCCTCAACGAGGAAGACCACGCCGTGAGCAACCTGCGCCTCTGCCTGGCCGCACACACCGCCCAAGTGATCCGGGATGGCATGGCGCTGCTGGGCATTGAAGTGCCGGAGAAAATGTAGATTTAATGTGCTAATGTGTTAATGTGCCAATATGCTAATGAAGAATTCTGGGAGTGCAAACAAAGGAAAAATCTCACCTTAATCCGAACCCCTTCATTAGCACATCAGCACATTAACACATTATCACATTAACACATTATCACATTAACACATTATCACATTAGCACATTATCACATTAAAAAATTAACCCTCATGTCAGTACGCGTAAGATTTGCCCCTAGTCCCACCGGCCCCCTGCATATGGGTGGTGTGCGGACAGCCCTTTATAACTACCTTTTCGCCAGGAAGCACAACGGACAGTTCCTGCTGCGCATTGAAGACACCGACCAGAAACGTTATGTCCCCGGTGCGGAGGAATACATCATGGACTCCCTGAGATGGTGTGGCATACAATGGGACGAAGGCCCTGACAAGGATGGCGGATATGGTCCCTACCGGCAATCCGAACGAAAGGACATATACAGGAAATACGCTGAGCAGCTTATCGATGCTGGTCACGCTTATTATGCCTTTGACACGCCGGAAGAGCTGGAAGCGATGCGTAAACGGCTCGAAGCTGACAAGAGCGGAAATCCCCAGTACGATCCCACCACCCGGATGACGATGAAAAACTCGCTGACCCTGCCCGAAGCGGAGGTCAAAGCGCGCCTGTCGTCGGGGGAGCCCTTCGTGATCCGCATCAAAACCCCGGAGCACGAGGAGGTGGTTCTCCAGGATGAGATCCGTGGTGAAGTACGGGTGGACAGCAACCTGCTTGACGACAAGGTGCTCTTCAAAAGCGACGGGATGCCGACCTATCACCTAGCCAACGTGGTGGACGACTGCCTGATGGAGATCACGCACGTGATCCGCGGCGAAGAATGGCTGCCTTCCGCCCCGCTCCATGTGTTGCTATATCGCTTCCTGGGCTGGGAAGAAAAGATGCCGCGCTTCGCCCACCTGCCCCTACTGCTGAAACCCGATGGCCACGGCAAGCTGAGCAAGCGCGATGGTGACAGGCTGGGATTCCCTGTTTTTCCACTTGAATGGAAATACCCGGAGAGCGGAAACATTTCAATGGGTTACCGCGAGTCGGGCTATTATCCGGAAGCTTTTGTCAACATCCTGGCCTTGCTCGGATGGAATCCCGGCACCGACCAGGAGGTGTTTACGATGGATGAGCTGGTCGACCAATTCTCGCTCGAAAGGGTGGGTAAGTCAGGCGCACGCTTTGACCCGGAGAAGGCCCGCTGGTTCAACCACCTTTACCTGCAAAAACAACCCCTGGAAGTGGTGGCTGACCAGTTTGAAGCTGAGCTGAAGCACCAGGGGCATCATCCTGCAAGGGAAAAAGTGGAAAAGATCACCGACATGCTTCGTGAAAGAGTCAACTTTGCGCACGAACTCTGGGAGCAGGCCAGCTTCTTCTTTGAGCCACCTACCATCTATGATGAGAAATTTGCCAAAAAGAAGTGGAAAGCCGACACCCCAGACATCCTGCTGACGTTGCGCGAGCAACTGAAAAATACGGAGCCCTTCAGCCTGGATGCCATTGAAAACAGCCTGCAAGAGTTCATGGAAACCAAGGGCATCGGCGCCGGGAAGATCATGCCTGGCCTGCGCCTGGCCCTCGTGGGGGCCGGCCGCGGCCCCGACGTCAAGGAGATCATGGTGGTCCTCGGAAAAGATGAAGTACTGCGGCGGATCCAACGTGCTGTGGAAAACATCCCGGTGGGTTAAATGAAAAATGAAAAGAGAAAAATGAAAAATTGCCCACAAATGTTCGCAAATATGATCCAGAAATGAACACAAATACTAGCACAAATTAGCGCAAATATTTGCGCACATTTGTGGATCATTTGTGTGCATTTGTGGATAACACTTTCTCCCCCACAAAGGCTTCCCACTCCCTCAGCTGCTCCCCCTTGATCACCCGCGGGAACTTATTCTGTGCGCCTTCCTTGCCCTTCATCCGAAGGTAGTCGTAAAAGGCGCTGCACGGAAGTACTTCAACAATGACATCACGGATGGCGGCGATGCGCTCCACGCGGTAGTCGTCGTTCAGGACCTTCAGGTTTTCATCGATCCTTTCGCGGAGAACTGATGAGTCTACATCGTTGTCAGTCCCTATGAACCATTTGTGAGCGAACATGCTGCCGTGTTTGACACCGGCCACGGCGAACTCCCGGATTTCCACATTCAGCTGATCCTCTGCCATCTTCACGGCCATATTCATGTTTTCAACCGACAAGTGCTCGCCGCAGAGGTTGAGAAAGTGTTTGGTCCGCCCGGTGATCACGATCTCACAACGGCCGAGGTCAGTAAAGCGGATCACATCTCCGATCATATAGCGCCACGCGCCGGCGCAAGTACTGAGCAACAGGGCGTAATCCTGTCCTTCCTCTACCTCACCCAGTGTAACCGTATGAGCGTCAGGCCTCACATTGCAGTCGTCGTCAAAGTTTTCTTCCGTAAAAGGGATGAACTCGAAAAAGAGTCCGTTATTCACCGAAAGCTGCATCCCATCGGTATCTGGCCGCGTCTGGCAGGCAATGAAGCCCTCAGACGCAAGGTAGGTCTCGATGTAAGTCAGGGGTTTACCCAGGAGCTTCTCAAACCCCTTCTCATAAGGCCCGAAGGCAACCCCGCCGTGCACAAATATGGAGAGGTTGGGCCAGATCTCATGGATATCGATCAGCTCATAATGGTCAATGATCTTTTCCAGCAGGATCTGCCACCACGCCGGCACCCCGACGATCACCCCGATATCCCAGTCCTTGGCTTTCGCCACGATCTCATCCAGCTTGGTAGGCCAGTCGCGCTCTTTGGAAATGCGCTTGCCGGGCTTGTAAAAATGCTGAAACCAGAATGGGATGTTCTTGGTGGTGATTCCCGAGAGGTCGCCTTCAAAATAGGTGCCGTTGTAGTGCAGGTGTGTGCTGCCGCCCAGCATGAGGATGCCTTTATCAAAGAAAGATTGCGGAAAGTCATAGCGGGCGAGGGAAAAGATCTGCTTGACGCTGGTCTTCTTGATGGCCCGTAGCATCGCGGCCGTCACCGGGATTTGCTTGCTGGCTGCCTCTGATGTCCCCGAGCTGAGGGCAAAATACTTCACCTTACCGGGCCAGCAGACGTATGGTTCGCCATTGAGCGTGCGATACCACCAGTCTCTGAACATCTTGTTATAATCGTGCATGGGCACCCGCTCCTTGAAGGCAGGGATTGGGTCCTTATACCTGAGGAGCTCATGGAAACCGTAATGCTCTCCAAAGGCCGTGCTCGCCGCCTTTTTCAACAACTTCTTTAATTCCTTCCTTTGGGCACTCGCCGGGTTTTTGCTTTGGAAGACTGCAGGCATCTTCCCCCGCAGTTCAATGGCTCTCTTAACAATCGATCCTAAGACAGGCATGGGTGATGGGATTTATTTGCTGTAATGCACCCCTAAATATACAAAAAAGCCTGATCCCTCTTACATCCTGACTAAGGGGGCTGCCCTTTTGAACCCCAAGGGGGAAACCCTTCTGAACCCAGGGCGATGCCCTGGGCTAGGTTGAACTGCCCCTTCGGGGCGCTCTGCCTACTGCCTACTTCTTACTTCCTACTTCTTACTCCTTTCTTCCTAGAAGAACAGCATCATCGCCATCCCAAAATAAATCAGCAACCCGGTAATATCCACCAGGGTGGTAATGGCGGGACTAGCAGCCACGGCGGGGTCACCACCCAGTCGTTTAACAACGAGTGGAAGGGCCGCACCCAGCAGGGTGGCCGAGATGACCTGAATGCTTAAAGCCAGCGATATCCCAAAAGCAATAAAAAACAAACTGTAATGCTCCGGTGTCTCTGTATCCCAAGAGAGAAACAGGATTTTGCCATAAGCAATGATACCCAGCACGATGGATACCAATATCGCGATGCGTGCCTCTTTGAACAGGATCATCAGCCAGTTTCTGAGTGTGATTTGCCCCAGCGCCAGGGCCCGGATGACTACCGTGGCCGCCTGCGAACCCACGTTGCCCCCGGTATCGGCCACCATCGGCATATAGAGAGCGAGCAGGATCAAAGCCGAAAGCGCTTCCTCAAAGCTGTGGATGATGATTCCTGAAATGACCCCGATAATGGAGAGCGATGCCACCCAGGTGATGCGCTTCTTAAAATGGGTAAGCACAGTGGTCTCCTGGTAATTCAGCTTCTCTACATCAGGAACGATCCCCATGAATTTCTCCATGTCCTCGGTCTGCTCCTCCTGTATAACCTCAATAGCATCGTCGTGGCTCACGATGCCGGCCAGCTGCCCATACTTGTTGATCACAGGAAGCGCAACCACGTCATACTTTTCAATCTTGTTGGCTACCGATTCCCTGTCCTCATCCACTTCAGCCATGGCAAAATCCTTGTACACGATGTTCCATATGGACTCATCCGGATCGGCCATGATCAGCTCCTTGAGCGTGGTGAAGCCCCGCAGCTTCATGTCCTCGTCAACCACGTACACATAGTAGATCATCTTCTTGGAGGGGGCATCGCGGCGCACCTTCTCAATGGCCTGGGAGGCGGTCATGTCACCGATGATGGTAGCAAAATCGGTGCTCATGATTCCCCCTGCAGTCTCAGGATCATAAGAGCTCAGCCGCACGACGTCTTCCCGGGTTTTCTTGTCGAGGTAGGGCAGCAGCTTGAGCTGGTCTTCGCGATCAAGCTCCTGGTAAAGGTCGGCACGGATGTCCGAGGCCATGTGCACGAAGATGCGGGTAAAGCTCTTGGGGCCCAGCAGCTCATAAAGCTCCTCCTGCATTTCGATGTCAAAATCTGAGACAATATAACCTTGCTCTTCGGGTGTGAACAGCGACAACACGTCCAGGAGATCAGGCTTTTCAAGCTCTTTAAGTACCTCAACCACCTCCACTACGGGCATTTTCTTGAGAATGGTAACGAGTGCTTCCCATTCCCTCGCCTTGACCAGGCCTTCAATCACCATGTTTTTCTGGCTGGTATCTACTGTGACCATTGGTCCCTCCTTTCTGATGCCAGTGGAGTAGCCTGCAGGGAAATTTGCTGATACGGGGGAGATGACAACTACAAAAAAACCCTTCCGAAGAATCAGGGGAAGGGGAGTTTTGCAACGGCGCAGGACACACTTTCGTATGCGATCCCACTGTTGTTCGCCCCTTGTTGAGTTTTAGCTCTGGATGACTTATCCCCTTAAAGGGGAAGCTACCTTATGCGATGCCTTAATCCGACAAAGCCTGTTCTACCCATTGGCGTCTGTAGACGTTTTTGGGCAGTAGCCTGTGTTCACCCAGTAGCCTCACCTAACAGGCAACACCACTGTTATGAAACAATGCTGAACTTTCCAGGTGCAAAGATAATAAAATTAAGGTTAAGATTAAGATTAAGGTTGAGGTTAACCTTTCAACTTTTCGTCTTTATGACATGTCTACTCAGAATAAACAATCTTGGTGACGACCTCTCCCACGGCCCGGAGGGTATAGCGGTCGATCACATCCATGGTGTCGCCCATGGTGTGCCATTCGGGGAAAAACCCGTGTTCGGTGCTCTCATCCTGGTGGATGATATTGATGGTGGGGATGTTTCGGATTCTATTGATATAATAGTGGTCATCTATGATATAACTCCCGTCCTCATTGGGAAACATGTTTCCA
>PUOJ01000186.1 GCA_003552075.1 Bacteroidales bacterium | reverse complement strand
CGGCCAACTTCTTCATTGCCGGCACCGACGTGTTGCTGGCCGGCATCAGCACCGAGATCACCTCGCAGATGCCGGGTGGCCAGGAGGTCAGTCCCACCGCAAACTGGTACTTCATGATCGCCTCCACGTTTATGTTAGCCATTGGCGGGGCATTCATCGCACGGCGATATACCATCCCCCGGTGCGACAAATTCGAGCTGATCGGCACCTTCGACCACGAAGTCACCGACGGAAAACTCAGCCCGGAGGAACGCAAAGGCATGCGCAGGGCAGGTCTCGCCTTGCTGATCTATGTCATCATCATCCTCATCCTGGTAGTTCCCTCAGCGGCGCCCTTGCGCAACCAGGAAACCGGCGGACTGGTGCCCTCACCCTTCCTGCGCGGACTCATCCCCATCCTGTTCTTCTTCTTTGCCATCCCCGGTTATTTTTACGGAAAGGCCACCGGAGCCATCAAAAAGCCCAACGACGTGCTCAAGCAAATGGAGCACGGCATGAAGGAGCTCTCAGGCTATATCGTGCTGATGCTTATCGTCGCCCAGTTCATCAACCTCTTCAGCTGGTCGAATCTCGACACCATCCTCGCCATCGGCGGGGCAGACTTCCTGCAGTCGACCGGACTCACGGGACCGCTCATGTTTGTGATGTATATGATCATCGTGGCCATCCTTAACATCTTCCTTGGAAGCGGATCAGCAAAATGGGCCATCTTCGCTCCCATCTTCATCCCCATGCTTGCCCAGCTGAACTACAGCCCGGCCTTCGTACAGCTGATGTACCGCGTGGGCGACTCGATCACCAATTGCGTTACGCCGCTGTATGTCTACTTCCCGCTGTTGCTGGGATGGATACACAAGTACAACAAAAACATCGGCATCGGCACCATCGTGTCCCTGCTCATCCCTTATGCCATCATCCTGTTCTTTATGTGGCTTGTGCTGCTGTTTGTGTGGTTCGCCCTGGGACTCCCGATCGGCGTGGGAGAAGGAATTTATATGCAGTAATAGCAGGTTTGAAGTTGGAAGGTGCCCGAAGTGTGATCGATGAGCAGGTGACAGTCGGGCCTATCACTGGATCAGGGAATTATGGCGTCGGGGTTGCCGGAGGTGGCAGAGAAGCCCTTCAGTCAAAAGAGAAACCCTGGCAGAAACACAACAAACCATAAAAAAAAGCCCGGCGTCGCGCCGGGCTTTTTTGTGCTACAATGCAGAACAAATATGCTAAAGCGTTGGACAAACGCCTGGGGGCTTACTCCTCTTCTTTTTGCTCCTCTTCGTATGCTTTCAGCAGCTGCTCCTGGATGTCCATAGGCACCTGCTGGTATTCGGCAAATTTCATTCCGTATGTGGCGCGTCCGCTCGTAAGCGATGACAGGCTGGTGGAATAGCGGTTCATTTCAGCCAGTGGCACCTTGGCGCGAATCCGCTGGTAGTTGCCTTCGCTGTCCATACCCATGATGATGGCGCGGCGGCCCTGCAAGTCGGTCATGACATCACCCATCTTTTCTTCGGGCACCATCACCTCCACATCGTAGATGGGCTCCATGATCTTGGGTCCGGCATTTTTGAAAGCCTCCCGGAAGGCGTTGCGTCCAGCAAGCTTAAACGAGATCTCGTTGGAGTCGACCGGGTGCATCTTGCCATCATAGATGTTGACCACGATGTCGCGGGCGTAAGATCCGGTCAGCGGTCCTTCTTCCATCTTTTCCATCACACCCTTGAGGATGGCCGGCATGAAGCGGGCGTCGATGGCACCACCGACAATACAGTTGTTGAAGACCAGCTTGCCGCCCCAGTCCAGGTCATGTTCTTCCTGTTTACGTACGGGAAACTCGGTCTGGTTTGGCTTCCCTTCCTCATAAGGCTCGATCATCATGTAAACCTCACCAAACTGGCCGGCACCACCCGATTGTTTTTTATGGCGATAGGTGGATTTCGCATTTTTGGTAATGGTTTCGCGGTAAGGGATCTTTGGGGAGAAGAATTCAATCTCCACCTTATGGATGTTTTCGAGCATCCACTTGGCTACATTCAGGTGCATCTCGCCCTGGCCGGAAAGGATCATCTGCTTGAGTTCCTTCGACTGCTCAAAGAGTAGCGTAGGATCGATGCTGTTCATTTCGCGCAGCACGGTACCGAGCTTTTCCTCATCACTGGTGTTTTTAGCCTTGACGGCAAAACGGTGTTTCGGGTCCGGAAACACGATGGGAGCTACCTTTACTCCCTGGTTCTTTGGCCCGGTAAGGGTATGGTTTGTTTTGGTGTCCTTCAGCTTGATGGTCGCAGCGATGTCTCCGGGCATTACCTTTTCAACCTTTTGCCTGTTTTTGCCTGCTACGATAAACAGCTGGGAGAGGCGTTCTTTGCTGTCTGAGTCGGAGTTGATCAGGTCGTCAGACTCGGCAATGCTTCCTTCATATACGCGGAAGAAAGACAGTTCGCCCAGGTGGGGTTCGACGGCAGTCTTGAAAACAAAGGCCACCGTATCCTTGCTGTCATCAAAACTCAGCTCATTGCCTTCGGTATCTTTCTCGGGCGTGACTTCTTTGGGTCCGGGCAGGTTTTCGGTGACGGCTTCCATGAATCGGCCTACGCCCTGGTTGTTTTTTGCAGACGCACACATCACCGGGAACATGGTGCGAGTGGCAATGCCCTGGTTGATGCCGCGGGCAAGCTCTTCATCACTCAGCGAGCCATTCTCAAAGAAGGCTTCCATCAGTGCCTCGTCGCTTTCGGCAGCAGCTTCAATCAGCTCATTCCTGTATTCATCAGCCTTGTCCTTTTCACCATCCGGGATGTCCGACACTTCGGGCTTGCCTCCGTCTTCCGGGAACTTATACATCTTCATTTTCAGCACATCCACCACCGTGTCAAAACCGATGCCGGCATTGACCGGATACTGGGCTACAACGGTTTTGCCTCCAAACTGGGCTTTCAGCTGACGCAGCGTTTCATCAAAATTGGCCTTTTCGTGTTCCAGCTGGTTAACCAGGAACATGGCGGGCTTTTCCAGTGCAGCGATCTGGCGCCAGGTGATCTCGGTGCCTACTTCTACCCCATTCTGGGAATTAATCAGCATCACAGCCGTATCGGATACCTTCAGGGCGGCAGTCACCTCACCGATGAAGTCATCGAATCCGGGGGTGTCAATCATGTTGATTTTGAATCCGTTATACTCGGCATACAATACGGTGGAGAACACAGAAGCCTGACGGTCCAGTTCGATCTCACGATAATCGGAAACGGCATTCTTGTCATCGACGGATCCTCTCCTTTTGATCACACCACCTTCAAACAACATGGCTTCAGCCAGGGTGGTTTTCCCGGACTTCGCCCCGCCTACCAAGGCGATGTTTTTCAGTTCGTTTGTCTGATATACTTTCATAGCGACATCACAATGTTTAAAATGTGTATAATATAAGATGAATTAATTTGTCTGTTTTGCTTTTCCATCATGGATTGCAGCAACAAAGCCACGATTGACGGAAGGTGCTTTAAAAAAGAGGCTAAAGTTAAGAAAAAAAGCCCGATGCAGGGGCAAAAAACCCAAAATAAATTGATTCATAACCATTTACCCTACATTTTTCTTGAAAAGCAATCAAGTTGTTGCATCTCATTGATGCGTGGTCGATAAGCGCAGTCGGCGGCCAAAGCTCCGTTTGGTGATATTGGTCTGTCCCTCTTAAAGGTTATAGTGAAAAAGACACCAGTTTCACAAAGTCTACGAGCCGCTCCTGTATGTCTTCATCTGTGATTTCCAGGAGCCTTTCTGTGCCAAATTTTTCGACTGAAAAGCTGGCGAGGGCCGCTCCGAATATCAGGGCGTTCTTCATGCTTTCAAAGGAGATGTCGTCGTGCTTGCAGAGGTATCCCATAAATCCGCCGGCAAAGGAGTCACCGGCGCCGGTGGGATCCACCACGTCATCGAGCGGCATGGCCGGTGCATAAAATTTTTGGTCCTCATAAAAAAGCAGGGCGCCGTGCTCTCCTCTTTTCACGATCACGCAAGGCGGGCCCATCGTCTGAATTTTGCGGGCTGCCTGTACCAATGAGTGTTTGCCGGAGAGTTGGCGTGCTTCCTCTTCGTTGACGGCAAGTATGTCCACCATCGATACCACGTCTAGCAGGTCCTTCCAGGCGGTGTCCATCCAGAAGTTCATGGTGTCCATGCAAATCAGCTTTGGCCGCTCATTCATCTGTTCGATGACTTTACGCTGGATGGATGGGGTCAGGTTTCCGAGCATGAGGAAGCGGGAGTCGCGGTATTCTTCGGGAAGCACGGGGTCAAATCCAGCCAGTACGTTCAGCTCTGTGGCCAGGGTGTCGCGCTGATTCATGTTGTCATGATAACGTCCCGACCAATAGAACGTCTTCTGATCCGGGATCACGTCTATCCCCTGAATGTCCAGGCCACGTCCCGCAAACAGGTTCAGGTATTTTTGCGGAAAGTCGCCGCCTACCACGGCCGACATCCGGATGTCGCTGATCAGATGACTGGCTGACAGTCCGACGTATGTGCCGGCACCACCCAGAATCCTGCCGGTTTTTCCAAGGGACGTTTCAATCTCATCAAAGGCTACAGTGCCTACTACCAATAAACTCATCAATTAGGTTTTTCGCAGATCAACAAATAGGTGTTCATTCCATCATATCGAAAACAAGCCAGATAAAACCATCTCCGGGTCAGATCCGGAATGCGGTCATGGGCAAATTGAAGCACACAATACAATGGGGTTACTCCACCGTAACGGACTTGGCCAGGTTCCTGGGCTGATCCACATTGCAGCCCCTCAGCACTGCCATGTGGTATGATAGCAGCTGCAGGGGAATGGTAGCCACCAGGGGAACGAAGGCTTCATCTGTTTCGGGTATTTCAATCACATGGTCTGCAATGTCATGCACCACGTCATCCCCTTCGGTGACGATGGCGATGATCACGCCTTTTCGCGCTTTCACCTCCTGGATATTGCTAACCACTTTGTCGTAGTTTCCTTTTTTGGTGGCAATGACCACGACGGGCATCTCTTCGTCGATCAGGGCGATGGGTCCATGTTTCATTTCTGCTGCAGGATACCCTTCCGCGTGAATGTAGGAGATCTCTTTGAGCTTCAGCGCCCCTTCAAGGGCCACAGGAAAGTTATAACCCCGCCCCAGGTAGAGGAAGTTCCGTGCATTTTGAAAGATTTTTGAAATGGCCAGGATGGTATCATTCATCTGCAGTGTTTTCTGCACTTTGGCAGGAATGGATTCCATCTCAGCTAGCAGCTCATGGAAGAGGGACTTGGAAATGCTTCCTTTTTTCCCGGCAATCATCAGGGCCATCAGGCTTAAAATGGTTACCTGTGCGGTAAATGCCTCGGTGGATGCCACGCCAATCTCGGGGCCTGCATGGGTATAGGACCCGGCATCGGTGGCCCTGGCAATGGAAGAGCCCACGACGTTGCAAATGCCGATGATGGTAGCTCCCCTGGATTTGGCAAGCTCGATGGCGGCAAGGGTGTCGGCCGTCTCGCCCGACTGGCTGATGGCGATCACCACATCGTGTTCGTCGATGACAGGGTTCCTGTACCTGAACTCGGAGGCATACTCCACCTCCACAGGAATCCGCGCCAGGTCTTCAAACAGGTATTCACCCACCAGGCCGGCGTGCCACGAGGTGCCACAGGCCACGATGATGATGCGCTTGCAGTTGATTAGCTTCTGCTGGTAATCGATGATGCCTCCGAGGGAGATGATCCCCTTGGCAGCATTCAGGCGCCCCCGCATGCTGTCTTTGATGCTGCGGGGCTGCTCATAGATTTCTTTCAGCATGAAATGCGCAAAGCCGCCTTTTTCTATCGAAGAGAGTTGCATCTCCAGGTGGTGCACATAAGGCGTCTTTTGCTGATTTTTCATCGTCTTGATGCGCAGTGCACCCTTTCGGGGGACAATGGCCATCTCCTCGTCCTCTAGGTAAACCACATCTTTGGTATATTCGATGATGGGTGAGGCATCCGAAGCCACAAAGTACTCCTCATCGCCCACACCGATCACTAGTGGACTGCCCTTTTTAGCCACAATCAGCTGATCCGGGTTTTCCTGAGAAATAATTACGATGGCATAGGCACCAACAACCTGGTTCAGCGCAATGCGTACGGCCTCTTCCAGGTTTACATTTTCATTCTGCTGGATGTCCTCGATCAGGTGGATGAGGACCTCGGTATCGGTGTCACTATGAAAGGAGTAGCCACGGTTCTTCAGTTCGGCCTTAAGGCTGCCATAATTTTCAATGATGCCGTTGTGGATGATGGCCAGCTTTTGTGAGGGGCTGTAATGCGGATGGGCATTCACATCATTGGGCTCGCCGTGGGTGGCCCATCGGGTGTGTGCGATGCCAATGCTTCCCGAAAGGTTTTCGCCCTGCACAAGCTTTTCCAGGTCTGCAACCTTTCCGTGAGTTTTAAACAGTTTGAGACTGCCGTCGAGAAGTGCAATACCGGCGCTGTCATAGCCCCGGTATTCCAGTCGGTATAGCCCTTTGATGAGTATGGGGTAAGATTCCTTTAACCCGATATAACCGACAATGCCACACATAACTTACGCATTGGTTAATCAAATTCCGTATAATATATCATCAGGTGCATGGGGTTGTCAGCTCTTCCCGGACCTTTCAGCACCACACGGCTCATGTTTTCGGATGACCCGACAACCACGACAGCGAGTTTTTCATTGGGCTTAATCCCATCTATGACTCCCTGTACGTGTTTAGATATATTGAAACGATACACCATGTTGTCTTTATCAAGTTTTCCGCCAAAATAGTCGGCGCCTGCGCCATAATCCTCAAGAAAACGGAGTTCGCCGTTTTCATCCATTCTCAGGAGAAGCAAGCCTTCAGATGCTGGAAGAGATTCGGCAACGAAGGTCGTATCGATGGGCATCACCAGTTCCGCTTTATTGATCAGCAGCCTGGGTATATCGCCCAGGTCTTCCAGGAAGGGGAGGCTGATATTGGCACGAAGCAGGCCCAATGATTGCAAAAAAAGCAAACTGTCGGCCATCTGTTGATCTTCCTGCTCAAGTTGCAGGCGCAGGGCCTGGTCAGCCTCTTCATAACCAAAGTGCTCCATGCGTGTGGACCTTTTGGCAAACTCATTGATCGGATAGCGTTGCATCCTGGACACAGTATCTCCTTCAGTCCGATAATAAAGCTCAAGTGCAGACATGTTGGCCAGCATGTCCAGGCGATATTTGGAGCCCAGGCCATCCATTCCGTCTTCGATGGTGATGTGGAGTCCCTTAAATTCCTCCAGGTAGTTTGGCACATTTTCGTAAATGGGCGTATCGTTGGCATCGATGAAGCGTTGGCCAAATTCATTCGAAAGGGGTATGCGGATTTGCGGGGCCTGCAGCACCGTATCCACCAGCACACTATCGGTGGGCACGGGCCTGAAAAAGAAGCCTTCGGGGTCCCTGGTGATCGATTCAGGATAGTATGGGACCTGGATGTTGGAATACAGGGTGTCTTTCTCGGGGAAGTTTTCGCTCAGCTCATACACCTGTATGGTCTGCCGTGTTTGCTGTGTGCCATAAAAGCTGCCTTCGTAAGCCAGGACCAGGTGTATGGAGTCCAGGCTCAGGTCTTCGCCGAGGAAAAGGTCGTTTTGCGGCAGCCTGGTTTCCGTGAAAATGCTTGCTCTTGTGCGTCCAAATACCGGATCATTGATCATCCCCAACACGTTGCTTCTACCCAGGTTCATGGCCAGGCTGTCGTCGGGCACGGTCATGGCTGTGACCGTAAGCGTATCCGCTGTGCTCATCCGGAGCTGATTGTCCACCAGGTCAAGTCCCAGTTCATCGTTTTCGGTACAGGAATAAAAAACAAAAAGCAAAGCGGCCGCGGCCATTGCTTTTTTAAGAATTGACGCGAAAAAAACCCCGCAAGAACGGGGGTTTCTGATTGTTTTCAAGGTATCAGCGTTTTTTGATGATTAATTGCCATTTACTCGCTTACATCAACGCAAAGGTATAAATTTTATTATTGCTCCAACACGGATTCACTAACCAATACTTCATCATAAAACTGATTGTAGGCATCGATGTAGCTGTCCCTGTCGTGATACTCCAGCAGCGGCTTGCCGCTGTCCCTTGCATACTGCTCCAGCGCAGGGTCAATCTCCTGGTCGCCAAAGATGATGCCATCGGCATAATCCATGGCTATTTTGCTGATGTGCACATAGGTGGGATCCTGGTATTTGCTGAGGACATCGTCTGCAACCCCTTTGGTCTTCATTTTTTTGCCGATCCCGGCATCAAGCTGTCCCGGAAATGCATCATTATAGAGGGAGTAGATGACTTTGGTATCAGAGAACATGGGGTTGTCCTTCAATACCTCTTTGAGGAAGAAGGGCATAAGGCTTGTAAACCACCCGTTACAGTGGACCAGGTCGGG
>PUOJ01000144.1 GCA_003552075.1 Bacteroidales bacterium | reverse complement strand
TTTCTTGCCAACAGCCAATGGCTAATAGCCAAAAGCCTACTTAGTCTGAACGCCCCCGTGACAATAATCATCCCCCTGTGTGTCAAATCTTTGGCATGGAGGTTTCATCTGTTTATAATTTTTATATTTCGGTCAGATGAACCGAGCTCGCAAGTGCTCGGTTCATGTCTTACTTGTCGGGGTAAATTCGTGGCAGGCAGCTTAACCCCGTGCATAAGGAGTTTTGCTTATTTTTGCATCTATGGATAAAAAACTGATATACTTTGACCATGCGGCCAGTACGCCAATGGATATAAGGGTGCTGGATGTGATGCGAGGTGTTGCAAAGGATGTTTTTGGAAATCCTTCTTCGGTGCACGAAGCCGGACGCCGTGCCCGTGTGGTGCTTGAAGATGCACGCAGGAGCATCGCCCGCTATCTCCAAGTGACACCTGCCGAGGTTTTTTTTACCTCAGGTGGGACGGAGGCCAACAACGCCATCTTGTGGGGATGCGCCAGGGATCTGGGATACAAGCACTTCATCACCAGCCCGCTGGAGCATCCGGCGGTGCTGAAGCCCCTGGAAGCCATCCAGGAACAGCAAAATATACAAATACATATGGTGAAGGTGGATGCATTGGGACATGTCGACCTGGATCACCTTGATGACTTGCTTCAAAAACATCAGCGCGCAGTGGTGAGCCTGATGCATGCCAACAATGAAACGGGTACTTTGTTGCCCGTGAAGGCCATATCAAAGCGCTGCCAGGATCATGGCGCATTGTTTCACTCAGACACGGTGCAGACCATGGCCAAGTTCGGGATGAACTTGCGTGACCCGCACATCGATTTTGCCGTGGCCAGCGCGCATAAGTTTCATGGCCCGAAGGGTGTGGGATTCATGGTGATACGCCCGGGAAATTTTTTCAAACCTTATGTCCTGGGTGGTGGCCAGGAGCGCAACATGCGTGCAGGCACGGAGAATTTGCATGGCATCATAGGCATGGCTGAGGCTTTGAAGCTGGCACATGAGCGCATGGAAGCCGACCAGCAGCATATCCTGTCGTTGAAAAAAACCTGCATGGAGGAGCTGTTGGGGAGGTTGCCTGGAGTGTCTTTCAATGGGGATGCCTCTGGCAGTTCCCTGCACACCATTTTGAACCTGACCCTGCCGGCTGTGATCGACCCCGACATGCTGCTTCCGCGTCTGGACATGGAAGGCATTTGCGTGTCCTCGGGCAGTGCCTGCGCCTCGGGGACCACCAAAGGGTCTCACGTGCTGAAGGCCCTCGGAGTAGACCTGCAGCGTCCATCGTTGCGGATTTCATTCAGCCGCTACAATACCCTTGATGAGGTACAGCAGCTGGTGGATGTGCTGGTGAAGGTGTCGGGATAGAACCGAATGGGAGTATTTTGCAGCGAATTTCTTAATCCTGCTTTGCAAAGGGTTCTCGCGGAGGGTCGCAGTGGGTTCTCGCAGAGTATCGCTGATGGTTTTCTTCTTTGCGCATTTTGCGTTTTTGATTTTGCGGCCTTTGCGTGGAAAAAATCATTCCACGCAAAGGCCGCAAAAAGACTGGACGCAAAGGCCGCAAAGAACAGATTGTCAGCGAAAGAGGTTTCGGAAGTAAAAAACCGCTTTATGCCACAGCCCGGAGTGCCCCGTGTGTGGCATAAAGCGGTTTTTTGTGTTTCTTAACCGGTCAGACACCGGTGCCAACAGTTTGCTGGCTCAGTTATTTGGCTGCATCATACAGCTGAACCTCATCTACCCGGAATGAGCCGGTCTCATCATTGGGAACGCTGCCTTCATAGCGCCAGGCAATATGCACGATGCCTGAATAATCGCTGAGGTCTATGGTACCTGATTCAATCCAGGCATGGGCGGGGTCATCTCCACTGGCAAGTGTTGCCGGGAGGCTTTCCCAGCTGGCGTCTTGCACGTTGCTGCCATCAAAATCGGTGGCGATGTAAACGCTGAAGCCATCATGGGTATGGAAGGCCTGTGCCGTCAGGAACTCAAGCACGGGCTGCGCGCTGGCATCCAGGTCCACCGGTGGGGTGATCATCCACATGATATTTTGGTCATCACCGGATCCAAAAGCTGTCGCTTGCGCGTAGTGGTTGCCCTCATGTGTGCGGCAGATCCACTTTCTTTCACCAACCTCGGCAATGGCAGTCCACCCGTTGCCTTCAATCACCTCGTGATCTGGATAGTCCTGGAAGTCCTCATCAATCTCGGTTACGGGATCCATGTCTTCGTCGTTGCCATCATCCTCGCCGACATACTCCATGTCGTCCAGGCTTCTGAGGAGGAGCTGCGGGTTAAAATGGAAGGATGCGATGGCGGTGATATGATAGATGCCGCCTTCTACCGGATCATCCGCAAAATCAGCCCAATTGTATGTGTATATGTTGACACTGCCTGTTTCGTCGCTAACCTGCAGGTTGCCAGCATAAGAATTAGCTGAAGGTACGGATACATCTTCAATATGGATGAGTGTAGACTCGTATTGTTCAAAGTTGTCGTTGAGTTCACCTATGGTGACCAGCGTGGGTTCCGGCACTTCTCCTTCTCCCAGGCTGTGTGCATTGCCTGTGGGGATCTCTTCGACCTGCATCAGGCCCTGGAATTGTGCAATCGTCATATTGGAAACAATCACGCGCACTTCGTGGCCGTAATTGAGGCTGTGCCAGTCGCGGAAGCGCAGTGCGATACCGTCACCATTTTCATCCATCAGGTAGGCATTCTGCCCGGGGTGGTTTTCGTATTCCCTGTCGGAGATGATCACACCTTCGAGGCGCGAATTGTCGGGTATGGTGGTTTGCCCCTCGTCAAACATTTCGCGGATCTCTGAGATGGTCAGCAGGTCGGCATCTTCTCCCGGAGGAGGGAACCGCTCGTTGTCAAGCTCCACCTCATCCGTGCTTCTGATGAACAGCTGCATGGTTTCTCCGTATTGGGAAACGACTGTTATGAGGCTTCCGCTGCCTTCAGGGGTTAGCTCTCCGGCAAAGTCTGCATAGCCACTGGTCCTGACCACGATGGAATTGCCATCCGGATCGAGAAGCGTGCGGCTGGCAGCCCTTTGCTCATCAGGGTAAGCATAGGTCTCACCCACATCCTGCATGGCAAACTGCACATCCTCCAACTTGATGAGATGTCCTTGCATATTGGAACCAATATCGGGAATCTCTATTGTTTGCGGTTCCAGGTATTTTTCAGTAGCTTGCCTGACGATGGCCTCATTGTGGTCAATGTTGTCGAGCTGTAGCATTTGCTCAAATGCGTCCAGCACAGCGCCATCCAGGCTTATGCGCAGGGAATCTCCAATACTGAATTGCGAAGGTGTGGTGAGCCGGAGATCGATGCCTCCGGTTTTATCCTGCACGATCAGGCTCCGGTAAATGTTTCCTGTGTGCTCGTCCATCACCACGGTGGCAAAAAGCATGGCATCCCCTGTAAACTCCACGGGTTCACCGTTGTAATGGTCCCTGATCTCCGCGATGGTCATCACCGCATCTTCATTGATCTCATTGAGGGGTGGTTGTACTGGGTCTTCTTCGCAGCTGGCCAGGAAAAATGCTGCAAAGATCACGAGCAGGTATTTGATGAATTGATCTATTTTCATGTGTTTATCGTTTTGCAACTGTTAGGTTTTCTGATGTATATGGTTTGGACGCAGTCTGTATTTGGCTTTTAGCTATTGGCATTGGGCTGTTGGCAACAGCGTCAGAGTTAAAATACCACAGCCCTCAAAGAATCCATTGCAGTGTGCGCAACAATTATTCTGCTGTGCGTCCGTATTTTTCATTGGGCTTTGCATGTGAGAGCGTTTACTCGTTGTCATAAAGCTTTACATTGTTCACCCGGAATGTTCCGGTATTGCCTTCAGGGTCGCTGCCTTCATAGCGCCATGCAATATGCACGACACCGGAGTAACCAGCCAGGTCGATCAGGCCGGAGTCAACCCAGTCGTACTGTCCATCGCCGCTTCCAGCAAGCGTGGCAGGCAGCTCTTCCCAGTTGGCATCCTGCACGTCTTGTCCATTGAAGTTGGTGGCAATGTGCACGCTGAAACCGTCATGGCTGTAATGGGCTTGGGCAGACAGGAACTCAAGGACAGGTTGCGTGCTGGCATCCAAATCAACAGGAGGTGTGATCATCCACATGATATTGTAATCATCATCTGCGTTAAAGGACGTGGCCTGGGCAAAATGATCACCGTCGAAAGTCCTGCAGATCCAGGTCCTTTCACCTGTTTCAGCAATGGATTTCCATCCGTTGCCTTCGATTACATCGTAGTCCTCAAACGACTGAAAATCCTCGTCTATGGAGGTGACAGCATCCGGGTCTTCGTCATTGGGGTCATCATCCGGGTCACAGCGTTCACCGTCGAGGTTGACCTCGTGAAAGTGGCGGATGAAAAGTTGCATCTCCCCACGGTGCTCGGTTATCACACCGGTGAGCGTGCCGTTTCCTTCCGGGATGGGTTCACTGGCAAAATTGGCATAACCGCTGGTGCGTACCAGGATGGTGTTGCCGTGACAGTCTTCCAGGGTCCGGTTAAGGGCCTGCAGCTCATCTTCATCAGCAAAATGCAGACCCACGTAATCTTCTTCAAACTGTACGTCCTGCAGTTCGACAAGATGCGCCTGCATGTCGCCGTCGATATCGCCTATGCTGACAGGAGTCGGTTCAAGGACCACTCCCGTTCCTTTTTTGATGATATGCTGGTCCACATTCACATTGTCGAGTTGCAGCATGCCTTGGTAAGTGCTTAGCTCGGTATTTTTCAGATAGATCCTGACGGAATCTCCTTCATAGATGCCACCCGGTGCCTGCAAACGCAGGTTGATGGCGGCTTCGTGGTCCTGGACAAAGGCACTGCGGTAGATGTTACCCGATTTATCGTCCATTGTCACCGTGCCATACACGGAATAATCGCCTTCAAAGGTGTGCGGGGTATCCATCGCCCTGAGTTCAGACAGGGTCAGCACCTCGCCCACCGGAATGTCTGCCAGTTCCGGCTCGTCAAAATCATCGTGTATGCAGCCCTGCATCCAGATCAGTCCAGCGAAGAGCGGGGCAAGGAAAAGGATTCTTTTTATAAACTTGATCATATGATTGACTTTTTATGATGATACTTTTTTGCTAAATAGGATTAAAAGCGGAATACCAGGTTTGCGAAATAGTTTCTACCGTAGAGGTAGAAGTATTTGGAGTCAAACTGTTCGGGCCGTTGCGAGTCGTACCGCAGCTGTTCAAAACCGCCGATGCGGAAGTCCTGTACGTCAAAGATGTTGGAAACGCTAATGTTGAAGTTAACGAAATACTGGTAGCGGATCCTCCATGAACGGCCAAAGAAGGCATCAAAGGTGAAGTTGTGGTCCATTTGTTCCTGGTCGAGGAGCTGGTTCCATTGCGGGTCGGTATGCACAAGGCCTTCCACGGCCTCAGCTGTGCGCCTGTCGGGGTTGATGTCGATGTAGATGTCGTCGAAGAAGTTGGCGTTGACACCCACGAACCAATAGTTCGGGCTGTCATAGCGCAATCCGACGGAACCGGCGGTATGGGTCATGCCTCCTACCTTATAGTTTTGAAGGTACACCTTGCGGCCGTCTGCGATCACCTCAAAGTCGTTGTCACGCGCAATGGTCACTTCGGGATTGGAATTGTAGTTGTAGTTGCCGGTACCGGCCACGATGTAACCCGACAGGGTAGCGGTAAGCGAGAGGTCGATGCCCAGCTCGGCACCCATGTGTTGTTTGTCTACGTCGGTCATGATGTAGTTTACGAAGGTACGCATCTCATCGTGGTAAAAACTCCGCGACCAGGTTTGATCCTGGAACTCGGTGTAAAACATGGTAAGCCTGGATTTGATGGTGGGGGTACGCACGATGTAGCTGAGGTCGCCGCTAAAGATCGTCTCGCTGTCGAGGCCTTCGATGACGTGGTCGCGGACCCGCGAAGAAATGTAAGCATTGCGGAAGTAGGGTGCCCGGGTCATGAATGCGGCATTGGCGTCCACATAGTGGCGGCCGGTGATCTTCCAGGTGGCGCCTCCCTTGAGGCCGAAGTTGGTGAAGTGCTGTTTTTCACTGTCGCCATAGGAGTTATCTGGGAAGCGGGCGTTTTTCATGTGCCCGGTGCGCCAGAAGGTAGTGTGGGAAAGCTCACCGGAAACGTAAAAGTCCCACGAAGGGAGGATCCATTCGCTCTGCGCAAACATCGAATAATTGTTGATGTTGCCGGTAAAGTCGTATCCGAACACATCGCCTTCTTCCACGATGCGGTTGGGATTGTTCAGGTCAGGCTGGGCCATCTCCGGGTCGTCAAAATCTCTTTCGGCAAACTGGTCGATGTCGTAGAAGAAGTCGCCGCCGAGCAGGTCGTCCACGGTCTTGAACTGATGGGTCTGAGAAAGGGCGACGTTGATGCCGCCAGACAAGGTATGTCTTGGGTCAACCCTGTGCTCTATGGTGCTGTTGAAGGTAAGCTGTGTTCTGTCGTTTCTTCTTTCCTCCACGATGTATTTGGAACGGTACCCGGTTACGTCATTGCCTTCGATGCCGTCTGCATCCCTTACCGTAAAGAGGTTTCTGCTGTTGGCGTTATAGAACCAGTCCCAGTCGATCTGGCTGATCTCTCCTTCCTGCCAAAGGTCTGTGAGCAGGCCGTACATGTCGGGGTCGTTCTGGTGCCAGCTGGGCAGCCAGCGGTAATAGTCCGGCCTGGGGTCTCCCGCCAGGTTATAATCGGGATGGTCATATGATCGGTGGCTGTCGTACCAGTTGAGGGCCGTGGAGCCGCCACGTCCGAAGCTGTATGCTACCGTGGTGGCTATTTCCGTATCTTCGGAGGGGGTATAATAGTGGGAAAGGAACACCCAGGGGTTGTGGTAGTTGTTTACCCTTGCATTGCGCCTTTCGCCATCCTGGTAACCCCAGTTGGGGTTGTAGTAATTGGTGCCGGTGAGGTCATAGGCTTCCTGCACGGCGACTCCGGGCCTTCCCGTGCGCGAGGGTGCGCCAAAGGCAATCAGGCCAATGCTGTGCTGGTCGTTGATTTCTCGTTCGGTCGACAGGAAGTAGCCCCAGGCATCATAAAAGGTGCCGGGCGCATAGCCTTCTCCGGCCGAGCGCCGTGATCCGCTTATGGTGAAAGCCCAGCCGTTGTCCTGCATGCCGGTACTGTGCGTAAACATCATCCGGTGGTTGTAAGTACGGTTGGCATTGGAATAGGTGGTGCGCGTATTTGGGCCGAACTGGGATGCGCGCGTGACGATGTTGGTGGCTCCGCCCACACCGCCAAAGGTATTCCGGTGCGGTCCGAGGCCGTTCACAAGCTCGGTCTGACGGGTCACGTCATTCAGACCACCCCAGACAGAAAAAAAGGCCCGGCCGGTCTCCGGGTCATTGACCGGGATGCTGTTGATCATCACGGTGGTGTTTTCCGAGTCATAGCCGCGGATGCGGTAACGGGCTGAACCGAAATTGAATCCGGCTGTGTTGACATAGATGTCGCGGGATCCCTGGAGGAGGCTGGATATGTCATGCGACTCCTCGTCGCCTTCAAGGTCATCAATAGAAATGGTCAGAATCGGGATGTCACGATCTTCGCGGTCATCTACGTCAAGGGTGTCGGCTTCTTCATCCGGCAAGTATTGTGCGTGTCCGGCGAAAAAAATGGCAAACAAAAAAGCCAGGGTCAGTAGAAAATGTTTGTTCATATTGGTAGGTTTTTTTATTATCAGGGGTTCTTATAACCCAAATGTGTTTTTTTGGAGAATCCTAAATAATGGAAATTATAGAGGCTTATTCCCGCAAAATGATTATTTTTGAATATCAAAATTAATCATTTATTATGGAACCTTTTATGCGTCAAAAGCATTTTTTGGCTGTAAGCTTGCTCGCTGCAGTGTTTTTTGTTGCCGGTATTCCCTCAAAGGATATTCGTGCGCAAGGTGATGAGCGTGAATTTATTGCTGTGCCCATTGGATTTTATAATGTGGAAAACCTCTTTGATACGATCAATGATCCGGACATCCGGGATGATGACTGGACCCCGGACGGTGCCAATCGTTGGAATACGGAACGTTATTTTGAAAAACTGGAGAACCTGGCCAAGGTCATTGACAAGCTGGGTCAGGAGAAAAACCCCGACGGCACAGCCGTGCTTGGCCTTGCGGAGGTCGAAAACGAGCGGGTGCTGGAAGATCTCGCTGCACAGGAAAGGATCCGGGATCGCAACTACCAGGTCGTGCATGAGACCAGTCCGGATGGCAGGGGCATGGATGTGGCCTTCTTCTACAACCCAACCTATTTTGAATACGACAGCCACAAAGCTTACCCCACCGTGATCGAAGACCGGCCTGATTTCACTACCCGTGATCAGTTGCTTCTGAGCGGATACTTGTTGGGTGAGCGCATGCATTTCATCACCGCACACTGGCCCAGCAGGGTAGGAGGAGAGGCCAGGAGCCGGCCGCTTCGTACAGGCAAGGCAGATATCGCACGCCATATCATTGACTCCATCCAGGAAGCGGAACCCGGCGCCAAGGTGTTCATGATGGGCGACTTCAATGACAATCCCACCGACATCAGCATTCGCAAGCATCTTCGTTCCAGGGGATCCAAAGAAGATTTGCAGGAGGATGAACTATATAACCCTTATGAGTCATTTTATAAGCAAGGCATCGGCACCAATGCCTGGCGCGATGCCTGGAGCCTTTTTGATCAGATCCTGTTGACTCCATCCTTGCTCAATGATGATTACAGCGACTTTACCTACCTCCGCGCCGAAGTGTTTAACCGGCCCTTCCTCCGGCAACCTTCGGGCCGTTTTAAAGGCTATCCCTTCCGGACATTTGGCGGCGGGGTGTATCTTGGTGGCTACAGTGACCACTTCCCGGTGTGTGTCTACATCATCCGGGAACACCAAAATAATTGATCATGGCAGCAAAAAAGTCAGGCAAAGCCTCAGCCCGGCGAAAACGAAGACAGGGAACCAAGTACAAGCCGGTCAGCTTCAAGCTAACCGTAGGCCAGAAAAAGGCCCTGGAGAGCTATTGCAAGACCCATAACGTGACCCCCGTGCGTTTCATGAAGTCGCTGGTAAACACCCACGTGGAGCGCTATCGCAACGATCCTCCGCCCCCTTCCTACGTCACCGAAAACCAGCTGAAACTCTTCGACTCAGAGTAATGTACTGGGATTTGGATATGTTGACTCACCCTTTCACAATACGTCCATTCATGTGTTTGTATTTTTTCAAATTATTGGTTATCTGAAGTTTGCGTTTTCAACAGGAGTGCTATTGGCTTTTAGCTTTTAGCTTTTGGCTTTCTTGCTAATAGCCAACAGCCAATAGCTAAAAGCCTATTTAGTCCAAAAGTCCCCGCGACAATAATCATCCCCCTGTGTGTCAAAACCTGTCATGGATTTTTCATCCCTTTGTCCTTATCCGCCCAGGATAAGATCTTTACTTTATAAAGATCACCAACTCAAGCTGAACCCATCGCATACCCGGACTTTTCGACCTTTCGACTTTTTGACTTTTTGTCCTTTTGTCCTTCCTTTACTTCCCAAAATCTACCACAGTAATTCCGGCTCCGCCGCGATCCGGGTGTTCATCGCGAAAGCGATGTACCTGGGGGGTTTCTTTTAACAGGTTGCGAATCGCCGGGCGCAATACCCCGTCGCCTTTGCCATGCAGGATCCTGATCTGTGGGACGCCGAGCAGGTAAGCATCATCAATATGGCTCTGCACCTTGTGCAGGGCTTCATCCACGCGAGAGCTGCGAATGTCGAGGTCGGGGCTGAAGGCTGCGGCACGTGCGTTCAGGTCAAACGTGCTGTTTTTGCTGCCGGCCTTCCTGGGCTGCACCGCTGATTTTTTCAGTTTGACTAGGTCGTCCAGTGCCACGCGCATCTGGATGTTGCTAAAAACGACCAGGGCCTTTTTCCCGGAGATCTCCTCCACTTCGCCCGGCGTTTCCTGTCCTTTTACCTTGACGGCATCCCCCTCGCGAATTGGTCCGGGGGCTGTTTCCGGCTGTTTTTCGACCTTTTTCTTCTTCTTTTTGTGCTTCCTGGCAGGCATGTCAGGCATCTTCTGCAGTTTTTTGGTCTCCTCCCGGATATAATCTTCGAGCGCCTGACGGGCTTCTCGGGTTTTTCCTTTCTCTGCGCCGGCTTCCTTGATCTGCCTGATGGTATTCTCAATCATCCTGTTGGCACCTGCCAGGATCTGTTGTGCTTCGCGTCGGGCCTCCGCAAGGACTTCATTTTTTCTGCCCTGCAGCTCGTCGCGCAAGCCTTCGTATTTATCGATCATCTCTGATAGAAAATTGTCAGCGTGCCGCAGCTGTTTCTCCCTGGCCTCGAGTTCGGTTTTCTTCAGGTCAAGATCCTGGAGCTGTACGTCAAAATCCAGGTCCTTGTCGCCTGCCAGGTCTCCGGCCCTTTCCAGGGTATTCTGTGGAAGACCAATCGAACGGGCAATCTCAAAGGCAAAGCTGCTGCCGGGGTTGCCTGTTTTCAGTCTGTATAGCGGACGCATCTCCTTGCTGTCGAACAGCATCGATCCGTTCAGCAGTCCTTCATGCTTGCCTGCCATTAGCTTCAGGTTGGTATAGTGCGTGGTGATCACACCCATGGCTTTGCTGGCATTGAGTTGCTCCAGGATGGATTCTGCAATGGCACCGCCGATGCGGGGCTCTGTACCAGCACCAAATTCGTCGATCATGAAAAGCGATCGATTATCCACATGGTCAATAAGATGTTTCATGTTGTGCAGGTGGGAGCTGTAGGTGCTCAGGTCGTTTTCCAGTGACTGTTCATCGCCGATGTCGATAAACAGTCGGTGAAAGATGCCAGCTTCCGAGTAGCTCTCCATTGGCACCAGCAAGCCGCATTGCAGCATGTACTGTACCAGTCCGCAGGTTTTTAAGCATACCGACTTGCCTCCGGCGTTGGGTCCGGAGATCACCAGTATGCGGTCGTTTTCATTGAGTTCGATGGTCAGCGGCTCTACGTGTTTCTTTTGCTTTTTATAGGAAAGGTACAGGAGGGGATGTTTGGCGTTCACCCATTTGAGTTGGGGTGTATCTTTGAGCTGCGGCATTAGGGCATCCATCTCCAGAGCCAGCCTGGCCTTGGCCCTTACGGCGTCAATCTGCCCCAGCATCTGGTATGCCTTGTGGAGTTCGGGGACCATTGGCCTCAGCGTGTCTGCGAAAGCCTTTAACAGCCGGATCACTTCCTGCCGTTCTTCGCCTTCCAGGTCGCGCACACGGTTATTCAGGTCGAAAACCTCTTCGGGTTCCAGGAATGCCGTCTGGCCTGTTGCTGAGTGGTCGTGGATAAATCCACGTACCTTGCGCTTGTATGCCACCGGCACCGGGATCACCTGGCGGCCGTTGCGCAGGGCCAGCTCCACGTCGCGGTCGACCCAACCTTCTGCCTTGCCTTCATTCAGGATGTTGTTGATGCGACGAAGGGCGCTCTTTTCCAGCTCCTGTTTTTTCTGCCGGATGTCCCGCAGTGCCGGAGAGGCGCTGCTGCGCACTTCCCCGTGCTCGTCGATCAGTTGGTGGATGCGGTCAGGCAACTCCCTGTCCACATCCACACCGCTTGTGAGCCGGGCCAGCCAAGGATGTTTAAGTTGTTCGTCTTCCCCGGTACGGGCCAGGAAATCCAATACATCCAGAATGGTTTGCAGGGAAAGTTTCAGTTCAAGCAAGGCTTCTCCTTCGGCATAGGTGCCTTCCGGACGAAGCCGGTCAAACAGCGACTCCGGATCGTGGTAGTTGGATCCGGGAAAGTGTTCGCCTGTCAGCAGAATCTGCCGGAACTCCTCCGCCTGGTGCAGCCGCAGCCCGATGCTGACTTTGTCGGTGTCGAAAGCAATGGTATCGACAACCTTTCTGCCCAGCGAGCTGAAGCAGTGTTCAAGCAGCATTGCGCGAATGCGGTCAAAGCCCGTCTTTTCTTCGAAATTTGCCGGATAGGTAGGGGTCATGTCTGTTTTATGTCAAAATGTCGGTGTTGGCTTTTAGCTAACAGCCTTATTGCCAATTATTTCTTACTCTTTACTGCATGCTTCCTGCTCCTCATATACTTCTTACTTCCAGCGCCCATCAGCCGGTGCGGGATAATCACCCCCTGTGTCTCCCAAGTTTGGTCATGGGTGTGTCATTTCTACACACTTTTTACTTTCACATAAACCTTTTATCTTTGGGGTTTGCGTTTCTGCACCACATGCAACTGTTTCTTGCTTCATAATACCCGCAAAAATACACAATGCATCCAAACAAACGTCAACAAGCGCCCAACGTACCTTATGCATACGCCAACCATCAAGTGTTGTATGATGAAAACGGGGTCGCGGAAGACCTGATAGTCTTTGATGTCAACCCTGCCTATGAGCAGCTCATGGGGTTGAAGAAAAAGGACATTGTCAACAAAAAGGTGTCCGGGGCACTGCCTGGCGTTGAAAAAAGTGATTTTGACTGGTTTGCCTTTTTCGGCCGGCTTGCACGGGAAGGTGGAGAGGAGGCTTTTGAAGAATATCTTTTCCCGTTGAAGCGCTGGCTCAGGGGATATGCGTATTCTTCCGAAGCGGGATACGTGTCTGCCTTTTTCGTAGATGTAACCCCCGAACGTCTGTTGGCAGAAGCTTCCAGGAAGTTCCTGGGGTTATCCGGCGAAAAACCGGACTACCAGTACATCGTGGATACCATGAAGGCCATCACCGGCGCTTCTTTTGTGGTGTTTAACGAGTTTGAGCCCGACGGCAAGGACTTTGCTACCATGGCCATTGCCGGCAAGATGCAATTCATCCGGGATGCCTCCCGTGTGTTGGGCTTTCAGATAGAAGGCAAAACCTGGCCGCACGATCCTCAACGGGAGGCGTTGATCCGGGACCAGAAAACCACGCATTTTAAGGGCCTGGGTGACTTGGCCGGTTCAGTCATATCCAAAAACATCATCCAGGCCCTGGAGCTGGCCTTCCAGATCGGTGCCTGCAGTGTGGTGAAAACCAGTGCAGAGGACGTGATGATCGGCGATTTTCTGCTGATCAATCGCAAAGGGCAAAAGCTGGAGAACCAGGCCAAAGCAGAGCTGTTTGCGGACATGGTGGGCATGCTGATCAGAAAACACCAGGCAGAAAGCGCTACTCTCAGGCAAAAGACTGAGCTGCAGCATAGTGAGGCCCGGATGCGTGCCATCAATGAATCTGCCCACGATGCCATTGTCGTACTCGATCGCCAGGGGCACGTAACCCTCTGGAATCCTGCTGCCAGTGAGATATTTGGTTACAAGGAAACGGACATCATGGGATTGGCCTTGCAGGAGTTCATCTTTCCCAACAGACACCAGGAGTCTTTCCAAAACGCGCTGCAGTCAATCTCTGCCACTGATGATGAATGGGTAAGCGGGCAAACCATTGAGCTGACTGGTGTGCATAAGAATGGCGCGGTATTGGCCATCGAGCTCTCTTTGTCGGAAATGAAACAATCGGATGCCTGGCAGTGCCTGTGCATTATGCGGGATATCACTGAGCGGAAGCAGGCCGAAAAGGCCCTGATCGAGGCCCGGGAACAGGCGCAGGTGGCCAATGAGGCCAAATCGGCCTTCCTGGCCAACATGAGCCACGAAATACGTACCCCCCTGAATGCCGTCATCGGCTTCACCGGTTTGATGCACAACACCAAACTTAACGACCTGCAAAAGCAGTACCTGGATAACGCACACGAGTCAGCCCACCTGCTGCTGGGTGTCATCAGCGATATACTCGACCTCAGCAAGATCGAGTCGGGAAAGCTCGAGCTGGAACCGGTGAAAACGGATGTGGTGGAACTGGCCTTCAAGGCCACGGACATCGTCAAATATCAGGCTTCTGAAAAAGGCCTGGAGATGCTTTTGGACCTGCAAGCCGATCTTCCCCGTTTTGCCGAAGTGGATCCAGTTCGTCTGAAGCAGGTACTGGTTAACATTTTGGGAAATGCCGTAAAATTTACTGAATCCGGAGAGGTGGAACTCAAGCTTGCCTTTACCAGGGATAACAAAAACACCGGTACTTATCATTTTTCCGTGCGTGACACCGGCATCGGCATCGATCGTTCCCGGCAGGACAAGCTTTTTGAGCCCTTCTACCAGGCAGACAGTTCCACCACAAGGAAATATGGCGGTACGGGTCTGGGCCTGCAGATATCCTCGCAGTTGGTTGCCAAGATGGGTGGTACCCTCCGCGTGCATAGTGAGAAAGGCCAGGGGTCGACATTCTCCTTTGACGTAAAGGCACCCTTCAGCACTGAAGACAAGCCCCTGAAAAAACACATCAGCCCGGTTCGCCGTGCCCTGGTCGTAGATGACAATGCCGGCAACCGGACGATCCTGGAGCACACCCTTTCGTCCTGGGGCATTTCCTGCCGGACCACTGCGGATGGGTCGACCGCTGCCGACATGGTCAAAAGGGGTAGAAAGCCTTTCGACGTGGCCATTGTGGATTACCTGATGCCGGATATGGATGGACTGGAAACCATCCGCAAGATCAGGCAAGAGGCCGGGATGACAGCAGACCGGCTGCCCGTCATTTTGCTGCACAGCTCAGCTGATGTCAGCCGGCTGCATGCAGAAAGCCGGCGGCTGGGCATTCAAAAAAAACTTACCAAGCCGGTACATCCGGATGAACTGAAGGAGGCCCTGGAAAATCTTCACAAAAATCCGGAGCGGATTACCCGGGATGAAGATGATGACGGACCGCTGACTGAAGTGCTGACAGGTGATCGTCCCCCGGTAGTGCTTTTGGTGGAAGACGTGCAGATGAACATGCGGCTGATGAAGCAGCTGATGAGCAACATGTTGCCGGATGTCAGGCTGGTGGAGGCATCCAATGGCCTGGTGGCCCTGAACCTAATCAGGGATGGCTTGCAGGTGGATCTCATTTTCATGGACGTGCAGATGCCAATGATGGACGGACTTGAGGCCACCAGACGGATACGCGCTTACGAGAAGCCCCTTGGGAGACGAACACCCATCATTGCCCTGACCGCTGACCTGGTGAAGGGAGAGCGTGATACGTGCGCACAGGCTGGGATGGATGGGTTCCTCATAAAACCCCTTGACCCCCGGTTGCTCAGGAAGACCTTGTTACAGTTTCTTGCAAAAGAACAGGACCGGGAGTATGCAGATGAGAGCAACCCTGATAAAGTTGGAAAAAGACAGACAAAAACCTCCAGAGGTTGGGGTGAACCTTATCAGCGATCGACAATGGATGGCGAGCCAGACCTCCATCCTGAGGATACAGGTTTTGAGGCCGTGCACATGGATTTTGAAGACCTCATGATGCGCACAGAACTCGACAAGGCTGCTGTCGTTGCGCTGGCCAGTGATGCCCTCGACAACCTGCGAGGCTATCTGTCAGAACTGCAGACGGCGATCAGAGATGATGATCAACAGGTGATCAAGTTGATTGCACACAGCATAAAGGGCGTCGCTTATAATTTGAGCTTTGTGCACTTGGGTAGGCTGGCCGAAAAATTTGAAGCGGCCATCAAAGATGGCAACGGCTATAAGCAGGGCCTCGTGGGACAAATGGAGGAAGCGCTCGAAAACATTGCCAATGTCCTGGCCAATGATTAATGGGAGCTAACAGATACAGGCATTGCATACAAAAGGCCTGTCTTCATCCGGTAAACAGTCAGCAAAATTTTATTGCTAAAAAACACAATAGCCTGTCTATCAACAGATAAACAGGCTATTTTTGTAGCGGGGACGGGAGTTGAACCCGTGACCTTCGGGTTATGAATCCGACGCTCTAACCACCTGAGCTACCCCGCCGGGTTTTCATTTCCCGTTGCGCAGCATCCCGAAAGACGTCTGTATTGATCGTTGGGTATAGACCGCGCTGCGGAAAAGGTGGTGCAAAATTATAAAACTATTTCAAAACAAAAACCTTCTTCACCGTTTTTTTAGTCTGCATTCCATGCAAAAACTGCTATATTTTGAACTCAAAATGCGCAAAAGTCCGAATTGATTCTTCTTTGCGTTTTTTTGCGTCACTTTCATTTTGCGGCATTTGCGTGGAAACAGGGTGCTTGCTGCTCGCAGAAGGTTGCAGAGGGTTTCGCAGGGGTTTTCTTGGTCAAAAAACGTGGGTAATTGCCATACCCCTGTGCCTCAAATTGTTGACACGGGTTTTTGCGCCTACAGGTTAGTTTTTGGATGCATGCGTTTCAAGCAGTCTTCTGCGTCGGCGCAAACCGGAAACCTGTGTCATCAGGAGGCCCGAGATCACGATGAACATCCCGATGATGCGGCCCAGATCAATCAGCTCGCCCAGGAAAATGAAGGAGGTGATGGCCGTGACCACCGGAATGAGGTTGGCAAAGATGGCTGTGCGGGCGATGCCGATGGCTCGCACACCTGAAGTGTAAAACATAAATGCCAAAGTGGAACCGAAAACTGCAAGGGCAACCAGTGAGGCAATGGCTTCCCACGAGGGCCTTATCTGCAGGAAATCCTGCGCATCCATGACCAGGAAAACGGGAATAAAGAACAGGCCACCCAAAAAGTTCTGAACCAGGATGATGGTGAAGGAGCTGTATTTCACTGCCAGCTTCTTCAGAAAGATGATGTTGACGAGGGCAGAGAAAACAGCAAAAAACAGAAAAAAGATGCCAATGGGCGCTGCAGTAAAACGCATGTCCCCATCCATCACCATCACGATCACCCCGAAAAAGGATACCAGGAATCCGATCACATTGATGGCACTGATCTTTTCGCGAAATGCCAGGTAACCCAGGATGGGTGAAAACACCGGGATCGTCGCGACGATGACGGCAGCAACCGTAGGTGACACATGGTAGACCCCGAAGTTCTCTCCAATGAAATAAAAGAAAGGCGAAAACAGCGATAACAGGATAAAAGCCTTGTAATCCTTTGGATCAATGCGTTCCGTAAGCTTGCGGGCCCTGAAGATGATCGCCATCAGCGTGGTGGATATGGTGAGCCGGATGAGCATCACCGTAATCGGCTGGTAGTATTCGAAGGCGATCTTGGTCCAGATGTAGGACATCCCCCAGAATATTACGGCCAGGCTGACCAGGGTGTAGATGTATAGCTTATGTTGCTGGAAACGTACCATGCGTTTAGGGAGTAAAGCGCAAAAGTATACAAAGTTTTGTTGAGATTGAGATGAAGGTTGTTTTTGAGGTGAAGGTGAAGATTGAGGGCCAATTGATTTTTTTTGTATATTGCATAAGAAGAAAAAAATGACACCGTCATGAGCGTTCTTAAGAAATTTACCATGGAGTATGGGTTTAAAACCACTCCCAAGTTGTTGTATACGGCCATTTCTACTCCCGAGGGATTATCGCGTTGGTTTGCAGACATGGTGGACACCATGGAAGACGTGTTTCTGTTCAAGTGGGAAGGCTCTGAGCAGCGGGCACGCCTGGTAAAATTTAAGGAGAACGAATACGTGCAGTTTATGTGGCTCGACTCGGGGCATGATGACCACACCATGGAGATGCGCATTCACAATGAGCCGGTGTCTTCTGAATTGGCCCTTACCATCACCGATTACGCGGAAGATGCCGACCTGGACTTCAATCAGCGGTTATGGGATGCGCAGGTAAAAAAGCTGCAGCGCTTATTCAGTGCCTGAGTGTCTTTGTTTTTTTGCCCGCCTCCGGCAGCATGAACCATTCTCTTACCTTGTCGACGTTGTCTTTGGGTGCTTTCTTATGCACGTATTCATTCTTTTTCGGGAAGTAATTATAGTCCCTGGCCCATTTCTTATGGTACTTATGAACCTTTTTCAGGGCTTTTACGATGTACTGGACTTCTTTGTTGGTTATGGTGGGGTGGAGGGATATCCGGATCCATCCTGGCTTGTCAGACAAATCTCCGGTGTTGATCTTTTCCGTGATCTGCTTTGACAGCTCATAATCCACGTTCAGCAAAAAGTGCCCGTAAGTTCCGGCGCAGGCGCAACCACCGCGCACCTGGATGCCAAACTTGTCGCTGAGCAGCTTTACGACCAGGTTGTAATGGATGTGTTCGAAATAGAATGAGACCACGCCAAGCCTTTCTTCCACGTTGTCTGCCAGGATCTTCGTATTCGGAATGCTTCTGATGCCGTTGAATAGGATCTCCAGCAATTCGTCTTCTCTTTTGCGGATGTTTTCGGTGCCCATCTGGTTTTTCAGCTCGATGCAGAGTGCTGTGCGAATGGCTTGCAGGAAGCCGGGCGTTCCGCCATCTTCACGGGCCTCAATGTCTTCGATGTATTTGTACTCGCCCCAGGCGTTGGTCCAGTCGACGGTGCCGCCCCCCGGGTTATCAGGTACCTCGCTTTTGTAGAACGCCGAATCGAAGATCAGCACCCCGGAGCTGCCAGGGCCACCAAGGAACTTATGGGGTGAGAACATGATGGCATCCAGCTTCTGCATTGGGTCTTCAGGATGCATGTTGACGTCGACGTAGGGTGCTGAAGCAGCGTAGTCTGCCACACAAACCCCGTTGTGTTCGTGCATGATGGCCGCCAGTTCGTGGATGGGCGTTTCAATGCCAGTCACGTTGCTGCACGCAGTGAAAGAGCCGATCTTCAGCTTGCGGTCCTTGTATTTCTCCAACTCTATTCGAAGCTCGTCGGGGTCGACGAGCAATCCGGGTCCGGGCTTCAGCTGCACGATGTCGGCCTCGGTTTCGAACCAGGAGGTGTGGTTGCTGTGGTGTTCCATATGCGTGATAAAAACCACAGGGCGTTCAGGATCATCCCGGCGTTCCTTCCCGGGCCTTTTCCCGGGAACACGCAAACCCAGCATGCGCTGAAACTTGTTGATCACCGTGGTCATGCCGCTGCCTGCCGTGATGATGACGTCATCCGGGCCAGCATTTACGTGCTCCTTGATCAGCTGATGCGCGTAATGGTAGGCATTGGTCATCAGGGTGCCGGTCTCACTGGCCTCGGTATGGGTATTGGCCACAAAAGGACCAAAACGGGAAGAAATAATCTCTTCTATCGGACCATACATTCGTCCGCTCGCGATCCAGTCGGCGTATAATATACGTTGTTTGCCGTATGGGCTTGTATATTTCTGGTCGATGCCGATGATCTGTTTGCGAAAGGGTGCAAAATATTTCTCTAAACTATCCATATAAACCAATTTTTATACAAATGTACAAGTTTTACCTTGATCGGGTTTCCCTGAACTATAGATGCTTCCTCTTTTGACCCGATGAAGCCTTCAAAAGGGTAATTTTGCCTGGCCATGTTGCAACATAAACTGATTTCAATTGGCGTCATGTCGGCGCCAATTAAGCCGGCCCAGTGAATTGTCATTGTAAAGTGGGGCTTGCTATATTAACAGCAATTAATCGACCATTAACAGTTCTGCCAGCAAGTCGTCCAAAGCACTTTCCACCGTGTCATGCAAGGCTAGTTTTTTAAGAAAAGCTGAACCACAGATCCCGCCGCTAAAATGTTTCCAGGCTTTTTGCAGGTTTTCTGCGTTGGAGATTCCAAAGCCTGCTATCAGGGGGTTTTTTAAGTTCAGGGAGCAGATTCTGTCAAAGTAAGCTTCCTGTTCAGGCCCAAAAATCTTTTGCTTTCCAGTGGTGGCAGCAGTGCTTACTACATAGATAAATGCATTGGAATGGCTATCCATAAGCCTTGCCCTTTCGTCGGATGTTTGCGGGGTAATCAAAAATACCGGGCTGATTTGTCTTTCTTCAAACAAGGGTTGATATGCTCTTTGGTATTCGGTTAGTGGCAGATCGGGTAAAATTAGGCCGGAGATGCCTCTTTCGGCCGCATCATCCAGGAAACGCTCCACGCCATACTGAATCACTGGATTAAGATAGCCCATAAGCAAAAGCGGGATGTTGGCATCAACCTGTATTTTCTTAAGCTGCTTCATCAGGAGCGGGATGGTCATGCCATTTTTGATCGCAGCCATGCTGCTTTGCTGTATAACAGGTCCATCGGCCAGCGGATCAGAGTAAGGCATCCCCACTTCCAGGAAGTCTATTCCTTTGCTTTCGGCTGCTTTGATTATGGACACTGTGTCATCCAGTTTTGGAAAACCGGCCGTAAAAAACAAAGACAAGAGGTTCTGCCTTTTATACTTCAGAAGTTTTTGCAGTGCGTTCATGTGTTAAAAAATGTTTTTGATACGTTTCCAGGTCTTTATCTCCTCTTCCACTGAGGCAAAGTACCACCACATCGGTATCCTGAAAGGGGGTTTTGTACATGGCAGCTATGGCATGAGCTGACTCCAGGGCCGGGATAATTCCATCACACTGGCTGAATCTCAGGGCAGCATCCAGTGCTTCGCTGTCAGTGACAGCAAGATATTTGGCCATTCCTGTGATATGCAGATTTGCATGCATGGGCCCGATGCCCGGATAATCAAGACCGGCTGAAACAGAATGTGCCTCTTCTACTTGTCCGTCCGGGGTTTGCATTAACAGGGTTTTGCATCCATGAATAATGCCCGGTCTGCCTGTAAGAATGGTGGCGGCTGTGTGTGTTGAACCGATTCCTTCTCCTGCTGCTTCTGCGCCAATCAGACGTGTCGTTTCATTGCCAATGAAGTGAAAGAAGGCTCCTGCTGCATTGCTGCCGCCACCGGTGCAGGCAAACACATAATCGGGCGCTTCCTTGTTTTCTTTTTTCATGAGCTGAGAAGCAATCTCCTCACTGATGACTGATTGCAAGCGTGCCACCAGGTCAGGATAAGGATGGGGCCCTATGGTGGATCCAATGAGGTAGTAAGTATCCTCAGGGTGATTAATCCAGTGACGAATGGCTTCATTGGTGGCATCCTTGAGGCTTTTGCTGCCCGATTCAACAGGGATAACCCGGGCGCCAAGCATTTTCATTCGCAGCACATTTGGCTGCTGGCGGGTCATGTCTTTACTTCCCATAAAAACAGTACAGGGAATTTTAAGCAATGCACAGACGGTTGCAGCCGCCACCCCATGCTGTCCTGCCCCCGTTTCTGCTATAACCTGCTGCTTTTTCATGTGTTTAGCCATCAGGGCCTGCCCTACTACATTGTTAAGCTTGTGGGCACCGGTATGGCATAGGTCTTCCCGCTTGATATAGACCCGGGCCTTAAGTGCTGAAGAGAGATTTTCTGAATAAAACAAAGGAGTGGGGCGTCCTACATAATCTTTAAGCAATGCATAAAAATCTCTTTGAAAACCCGGGCTTTCCAGGATTTTCAAATATTGACTGCGAAGCTCTTCTATATTGGGATAAAGCATTTCAGGAATGTATGCTCCGCCAAAAGCGCCATAATACCCATCATTGTTCGCTATATTGTACATAAGGCTTGTCGAGTTTGTCTTTAAAATGTTTTACCAGCTTGGGGTCTTTCAATCCGGGCCGGGTCTCAAACCTGCTGTTGATATCCATGCCGTATAGCTGGGGCAGCTGCAAATGCGGAATCAGCGATGCATGTGCAGATGTAAGCCCGCCACTTAGGAAAAAAGGTTTTTCTGAGGCATAGGTTTTCAGGATTTCATGGGGAAAGGCAATCCCATTGCCGCCGGCCTTATCTCCTTTGCTGTCAAAGAGAAAGTAATCACAAACACCATCATAAAGTGATAAATCGGCTGGTAAGGCATCCCAAACGGGAAAAACTTTTATGACGGGGACTTTTTCACGCATTAACATGCAGTATTCCGGGCTTTCCGCACCATGCAACTGCACAAGGTCAAAGTCATAATTTTCAAGCAGTTGCAACACATGCGCCAAAGGCTTATTTACAACCACCAGGACTTTTTTGATGCTTTCAGGGATTTGTTTCAATGGCAGCATGTCTGCTAAATGGCTTACGTCTCTTGGTGAGGTTTCGTGAAATATAAATCCCATAAAATCAGGCCGCATATTGGCAACCTCCAGGATGTTATCTGCTTCACGCATCCCACATACTTTAAGTCTGTATGTTTTATTTTTCCTTTGCATGCCGTATCTTTTTCTGTTCATACTCATCATTTGCCAACGTATCACTTCTGCTCAGTTTTGCATCAAGACCATGAGCTGTCTTATTCATGTGCTTCGCAGTCAACAAATGCTTAATTTTTAAGCCTGCTGATAAAAAGCCTGCAGGCTTTTCCCGGGTTGGTTTCACGCATAAAGCGCTCGCCCATGAGCAAGCCCGAGAATCCTGCCTTTTTTAGTTGTTGTGCGATGCGGGGGGTTGCAATCCCGCTTTCCGTCACGCGGGTAGCATCATTGGGCAGGCATTCAGCAAGTTTAAAACTGTTTGCCACATCCACTTCAAAACTTTTAAGGTTGCGGTTGTTGACGCCCACCAGGTCAGCCTCAGGCGGCAGTTTGTCAAGGCTTGCTCGTTCGTGTACTTCAAACAACACCTCCATTTGCAACTCCTTTGCTAATGCAGAAAGCCTTTTTAGCTCTTTGGCTGTAAGGATTTCGGCGATGAGCAATACCACATCAGCACCTATGCTTCTTGCTTCTATAAGCTGGTATTCATCCAGCATAAAATCTTTCCTCAGGATTGGGCAATAGTTGTTTTTGCGCGCAGTTACTAAATCCTGGTTGCTGCCCCCAAAGTATTTGTTGTCTGTAATTACTGACAGTGCTGAAGCCCCGGCCTGCACATATTCCAGGCAAACCTCAGCTGGGTTTGCGTATTCGTTGATCATCCCTTTAGATGGGGATTGCCGTTTGAATTCAGCGATGATGCCCGACAGGTCTTCCCGGGAAAGATAGTGCCTGAGCGACTTGGTTTTTGCTGTAAAATAGGGGCTTCTCTCCAGAAGCTTTATTGGATAAAGCGCTTTGTTTTCGCTGACCTCTTTTCTTTTCCAGGCAAGGATCTCTTCCAGTATGTTCATTTTTTTATTGCAATTTGATCAGTTCATGTAGTTTTTGTAAGGCTTTTTTTGAAGCCAGGGACTCAGTGGCCTCTTCCACGGCATCTTGCAGATCGATGCTTTTTCTGTAACAATGGATAGCCAGGGCGGCGTTGGCCACCACAGCATTTTTTTGAGCTTTTGTGGCTTCACCTTGCAATACTTTCAGAAATATAGCTGCGGCATCCTCCACGCTTTCGCCTCCATAAAGTTCATGTGGCATCAGTGCTTGCATGCTGAAATCCGCAGCTTTTAACAGGTACTCTCCCTTTGGTGAAAATATTCTCGTATGGGCAGTCAGACTGACCTCGTCATAACCATCGAGGCTGTGCACCACCCTGAATTCCTTTTCTTCACGCTGTAACAGGTAACTATAGATGCGTCCTGTTTCCAGGTTAAAAACCCCGCTGGACTGATAATTTGGCATGGCCGGATTGACCAATGGCCCCAGGATGTTAAAAAAGCTTTTCATTCCCAATTGCCGCCTGACACCCCCGACGGCTTTCAGGGCCGGATGAAATAGGGGCGCATGCATAAAGCATATGCCGGTCTTTTCTAATTCCCTTTTAAGCTTGTCGGCATCATTGGAGAATCTGTAGCCCAGATGCTCCATTACATTGGAGGACCCGGAAGTGGATGACACGCCATAATTGCCATGCTTGGCTACTGGTATTCCAGCACCAGCAACCACAAAGGAAGACAAGGTAGAGATATTAAAGGTGTTTTTGCCATCTCCTCCTGTGCCACATAAGTCTATGGCATCGCCATTGTTTAGCTGTGGTTTTATGGCAAGCTCCAAAAGCGCTTCGCGAAAGCCCAGCAGCTCATCCAGGCTAATGCTGCGCATGATTAAGGCAGTTAATACAGCTGCCATCCTGGCTTCATTCAGTTGTCCGGCAGCTATGCCATGCATCAGCTCATATGCTTCCCGGCGCTCGAGTGTAAGTGACTCCAGAAGTTTATTAAGAATGAATTTCATTTTTCAGGTTTTACTTTGGACATCGTCTGCGTGGCCTTCGTTTCATGATCTGACCGATACAAAATGGCAATCATTCAAGCATACAGCCAATGCCAGGTGATACACATAGGTTAAAAGTTAAAACTAAAACCTTTTTAACCAGTTAAAAATCATATCCTTGCCATTAGGTGTGAGAATAGATTCAGGATGGAATTGCACGCCGCAGACATCATAATCGCGGTGTGCCAAAGCCATGATTTGCCCGTTTTCATCTACAGCCTCTGCTTTCAGACAATCCGGAATGCTGTCCGGGTCAACAACCCATGAGTGGTATCTTCCAACCTCTGGCTTTTCTGGTATCCCATCAAAAAGATAATGGGCAGGTTGAAAAATATCGATTGGCGTCGCGACACCATGAAAAACCCTGGTGAGGTTGGTCAGCTTGCCTGAAAAAACCTCCCCTATAGCTTGCTGTCCAAGGCAAACACCCAGAATTCGTTTGCTTTTATAATACTTTTTAATTATGTCCGGCAGCAATCCGGCCTCTGAAGGCACTCCTGGTCCGGGAGAAAGAATGATCCCATGATATTTCTCTATGACATCCAGGCCTATCTGGTCGTTGCGATACACTTCGATGTCATGGCTGCCAAACTCCTGCACGTAATGCACCAGGTTATAGGTAAAAGAGTCGTAATTGTCTAAAATCAATATTTTCGCCATATGGTAAAAAACGTTTTGTTGTGTGTTGATTGCTTTCGTTTTCAGGCCTTCGTTTGCCGTGATGCCGGTCATGCTCAACAGCAATCATCCGGGCATGGCAGGCCAATCTTGAAAAATATCAGGTATTGGCACCTGCCCGCATGATGGCTTTGCGAAGTGCTGAAACTTTTCCATTTACTTCATTGAGTTCTCCTTCCGGGCTGGAATCTATCACTACTCCGGCACCTGCCTGATAATAAAGTGTTCCATTTTTGCTCATAAGCGAGCGTATCATAATCGCATGATTCAAGGAGTGATCAAACCCCATGATTCCAATGGCTCCGCCATAAAACCCCCGGCTCTTTCTCTCATATTTGTCTATCAGTTGAATGGCCTTGTGCTTCGGTGCTCCAGAAAGAGTCCCTGCAGGGAAACTGTCGGCAAAAAGGCGATAGAGTCGTGACTTTGCATTCAGTGTTCCGGTCACGGTTGACACCAAATGTATCAGATGAGAATAGGTGTGCACTTCACGGTAACTGTCAACCTTCACATTATGGGCATGCCGGCTGAGATCATTCCGGGCCAGGTCCACCAGCATGGCATGCTCCGAGTTTTCCTTGGGGTCTCCTAAAAGTTTTTCAATCAACCGTTGGTCGTTTCCAGGATCACCTGTTCTAATTACCGTACCAGCGATAGGATTAATGGTGGCCTTGCCATTGCCCACCTGTAGCTGCGCCTCGGGGGACGAGCCAAAAAGCTTGAAATCCAGATAGTCGAAATAAAACAAATACGGTGATGGATTAATCGAACGCAAAGCCCGATAGACATTAAATTCATCACCCGCAAAGTCCTGTTCATATTGCCTGGATAAGACGATTTGAATGACATCACCCCTTGCACAAGACTGTATGCCCTTTTTTACCTGCTGCCTGAAGTCCGCATCGGAAGTCCGCACCCTTTCACCACCCGCAATCCTGAAAGGGAAAAAAGTATTGTTTCGATTGGATATGATAGAAATTACATCATCGCTGATAGAATCTGCTCCCTCCGGCACCATCTCTGTAATGCTGATCAGGCTGTTAAAATGATTGAATGCGATTACTATCTGGTAAAGGTCATACCTTAACAATGGAATGGAATTGTTGTCCTCCACCAGTGGACGCTTAATGTCTACATTATCAAATCCATTTACCGCATCATAAGAGGTATAACCGAAAACACCCGGCATGATTCTGTTATCTTCCACCGGGGGCTTTGGCAAAGTATCCATAAAGTCATCCACGATGTCCGGAAGCTTCAAAAGATCATGGCATGGATGTGCTTCAGAACTCCCATCAGGTCTTCTGACCTCATATTGCTTTTGTGTGGCCGTGATGCCTGCAATGGGTTTAATGCAGATGTAAGAGAAGGCATTCTGTCGCGAGCTGTAATCGGAGCATTCAAGCAGCAGACATTGAGGAAAAACATCGCGTAACCTAAGATAGACACCCACAGGAGTATGGGTGTCGCCGGGGATATGGGTTGTTTTAATCTGAAACATTTTTTTCCTGTTTGTTTAAAAAAAAAAGCCTGCTTGGGTGTCAAGCAGGCCTGTGGGCGTAATTAAATCAGATTTTATCGTACACACATCAGATAGGGCCGTGGTGCTCAACACACGAAACGGTTAGGACGGGCCACCACCAGCAAAAAGATATGTGATTCGATTTTTTCATGATTGTTTTGTTCTCCGGATGCAATATTAAGCAGTATTTTCCTTATAAAAAAACAAAAAGTTGATTTTTTTTATCGGTTTTTTTTAAGTCCCACAAAATCAACGCATACAAAAATGTATATAAAATGATATTTGCAAAAACGCTCTTCGTGCGCAATGAGAGCAATGTGTTTTGAACACATGGATTAGAAGCAGGTGATATGAAGGAAATGTGGAGGCTGTATATGGATTTTGTACTTTTGATCATTGGGTTACGAACAATATAGTATTGCGGCCTGTTGGATTTAGGTAAATCTTTAATTTGGAACGGTTTTTGTTTTGTAGTGATTGCTAACCACGGTCATCGTATAATGTAAAAGAACGCATATGAAGTATTTTGGAACAAAGGATTTTGCCAGGCATGGGGCGCTTGTTTTGATGCTTGTGTTGCTGGTTGTGCCCTCCATGGTTTCTGGGCAGTATTTCGGAAGAAATAAGCCCAGCTATCAGCGCTTTGATTTTGAGATGTTTCAAAGTCCGCATTTTGACATATATCATTACTTTGAAGACGATTCTATCCCGAATTTCCTGGCCAACACCCATGAAAAGTGGTATGAACGGCACCAAAAGATATTCAAGGATACTTTTGAGACCCGCAACCCCATCCTGATCTATGCCAACCATCCCGACTTTCAGCAGACTACGGCCATCAGCGGCATGATCGGTGTAGGTACACTCGGTGTAACAGAAGCACTCAAAAACCGTGTGGTGATGCCTATTCTGGAAACCAATGCGCAAACCGACCACGTGATCGGTCACGAGATGGTCCACGTGTTTCAGTTCCGGCAGATGTTTTTAAAGGATTCATTGGGTCTTAACTCTATCCGGAACCTTCCCCTTTGGTGGGTGGAAGGCATGGCAGAATATTTGTCTCTCGGTAGCGTGGATACGCATACCGCAATGGTCATGCGGGACGCCATACATCAGGATGACTTCCCCACCTTACAAGACATGACCCGTGACTACTCTTATAACCCCTATCGGTTCGGACACGCCTTCTTGTCCTTTTTCGGTCGTGCCTGGGGAGATTCGCTGATCGCGCCAATGTTTTCGGAAATAGCCAAAGTTGGTTATGAACGGGCGTTTGAAAGGGTTATTGGCTTGGGTCACCGCACCGTGTCAAACATGTGGAAATCCTCCATGGAAAACCACTATGGCCCTCTCATGGAGGATAGTGCCAGACACGTAGCCGTTGGACAGCCCCTGGTGACACCTGAAAATTCCGGCTCCATTAACATTGCCCCGGCAGTCAGTCCGGACGGGACACAAATCGGTTTCTTCTCCGAACGCGACCTGCTTTCCATTGACCTGTTCCTTGCCGATGCAGAAACCGGGGAGGTGATCAGGAAATTGTCGAGCGCCACCCGCATGGGAGACATTGACGGGTACAACTTTTTTGAGTCAAGAGGCGCCTGGTCACCCGACGGAGACCGTTTTGCCCACGTGGCCGTTAAAAGGGGGCGCAACCAGCTGGTTGTTGTGGATGTGAACAGGCCAAGAAGGACACGGGAAATAGAAATCCCAGGTGTGCCTTCTTTCAACAACCCCACCTGGTCGCCCGACGGTGAACATATCGTTTTTAACGGACTGGTGGATGGCCGGCCCAACCTGTTTCGCTTCAACCTCTCAAGCAAGGAGGTCACCCCGCTGACGAATGACAGATATTCATATGTTCATGCTGCTTTTTCTCCTGACGGACGGCACCTGGCTTTTGCCACTGACAGGCCACAGTCGGCGCAGGCTGGTGAAAAACTGAATATGCACATGAACCTGGCCATCATGGACCTGGAACACCCGGAACGACCAATCACTGTGCTTGAAGCTTTTCCCGGGGCAGAAAACATCAACCCGGTTTTTGCTCCCGATCAGCAAAGCATCTACTTTTTGAGCAATGCAGACGGGTATCGCAACCTGTATGAGATTGAACTGGAGACAGGCCAGGTATACCGACTGACAGACTATTATACCGGGATCAGTGGGATTACACACATGACACCTGCCATGAGTGTCTCCCTGGAGACCGGCAGGGTGTTTTACAGCCACTATCAGGCTGGAGATTATTCGATATACAGTGCTTCGCCTGAAGACTTTGAAAGGGTAGAAGTGGATCCCATGGAGACTGACATGACGGCTTCCATATTGCCACCTTTCGAAGCAGTGGTACCCTCCATCGTAGATGCATCTCTGGACGTAGAGCCCATGGAACCCATCCTTCCGAGCGAAAAACTGGAAGAAAAACCCTATGACGGGCGGTTTGGTCTCACTTTCGTGGGAAGTTCCGGAGTGGGCCTGGCAACCAGCCGTTTCGGAACCGGCATGTCGGGTGGCGTAAGCATGATGTTCAGTGACATCACCGGAGACAATCAGTTGTTTGCCAGCCTGGCTGTGAATGGCGAGATATATGACTTTGGCGGCATGGTTGGCTACCTGAACCAAAAGAGCAGGATCAATTGGGGTGGCACCATCTCCCATATTCCATTTCCTTTTTCAACCCTTCGTTTCGTGGAGGATACGCTGGAGACACCTGAGGGGCCTGTACAGGTTGATAACCTGCAGCTATTGACACAGCGAACCTTTGAGGACCAGATAGGCGCCTTTGCATCCTATCCGATCTCCACCACACGACGTATAGAAGCCGGTGCAAGCCTCGCCTGGTATTATTTTCGTATAGATGCGATCAATAACTATTATTTTCAAGGATTTCCAGTAGGAACGCCTGACAGGGAGCGATTGGATGCACCGGATGGATTCTCGCTGCAAAGGGTCAACATGGCCTATGTGGGTGACAATTCCTATTTTGGGATGGCATCGCCAATGGCCGGTTACAGGTATCGTTTCGGAGGCGAAAGGATGTTTGGACGGGTCAACATGTATACGGTGACCGCAGATTACCGGCACTACTTCCGGTATAATCCCGTCACCTTTGCCATGCGTGGCATCCACCGCGGTCGCTATGGACCTGAGGCAGAGAATGACCTCTTCTATCCCCTTTACCTTGGCTTCCCGGGATATGTGCGTGGATACGATTTTTCTACACTCAGGCAGATTGAATCCACCTTCGATGATGCTTTTATGTTTGATGAGCTTCAGGGCACCCGGATGCTTCTCGGGGGATTGGAGGTGCGCGTACCTTTTACTGGTCCCGAGCAGCTTGCGCTGATCAGCAGCAATTTCCTGTTTACTGAGCTGGCCTGGTTTCTGGACGCCGGGGTCACCTGGACGGAGAACACCAGCGTAACGCTCAGCAGGTCTGAATCCCTTGATCCGGCCAAGCGCTTTCCCATTTTCAGTACCGGACCTTCATTACGTATCAACCTGTTTGGCGCCCTCATCCTCGAGCCCTACCTGGCATTTCCCTTCCATACAAGAGGGATCCAGGAAGGGGT
>PUOJ01000025.1 GCA_003552075.1 Bacteroidales bacterium | reverse complement strand
TGATTTCGTAATGACTTGCAAGTCCTTCGATATAGAGCGGTGCAAAATAGAGCAGTGCGGCGGTGGCTGCTGCCAGGATGGGAAATCCCACACCAGGTGTTTGCAGTTCAAAATAGATGCCTCCGAGAATAAGCATGATCAGGATTCCACTCACGATCGGGTTGATCAGAAACTGAATGACCCTGTCGGTAAAGGTCAGCCGTTGCTCCACGATCTCATAGTTTTCTATTCCAGCCTGCTCCAGCACCTGTGAAATGTTTTCAGCCATCCCTTCAGAGAACCCCCAGCGCATCGCTTCCGACGCAGTAAAAGTCAGCACTTTTCCAGCTTCCGAGACCCCTTCCACTTCAATGGAAGCATCTACCATGGCCTCTGCAATATCGGGATCACGTCCCTTGGCCTCGGCCGTAGAACGCATGGTAGACCGCATGTAGGATTGAAATTTGTCGGGCACTTCTGCTCCCGTGGCATCCACCACGGTAGCCGCCCCGATGTTGCCACCAGGACGCATGTATATCCTGTCGGCGGCAATGGAGATGAGCGCACCGGCCGATGCCGCGTTGTTATCGATGAATACCATCACGGGAATACGGCTTTGCATAATGCGTGTCCGGATGGAGTCTGCATCATTTACAGTTCCTCCATAGGTGTTCATGTGCAGGAGGATGAAGTCGGCATTGAGGCTGTCAGCTTCCTCAAAGGCACGCTGCGTGCGATGACGGGCTGGCGGGCCGATGTTTTCCTTGATCTCATAGAGGTATACCATGAAGGTCTTATCAGGATCTGCCTCAATCGCCTCTGACACGCGATCCCGGCGCGGCTCCTCGTTGGCTCCTGCCCATCCGGCCAGGAATACCAGCAGGAAAATATAAAATAGGCGGTTCATGTGTTATAAATTTGTCTAAAGATATAAAGGTCAAAAAGTCTAATTGCCTAAAAACAGCGCAAATGATTGCTTGCTGTCATCAGCTGCTAAATGGGCTTATGAAAAAAAGATACCATACGAAATTAACACAAAAAAACCAGATATGTTTCACTGGAAAGCAAAAGCACGCGGCGCTTAAATGAAAAACCGCGTGCTTTTGTATTTGTGCCTGGAACCGCGCGTTCTGAGGTTAACAAGCTAATGAGACATGAGTGGTCGTATTTTGCAGCTTGATGAATCTTGGCTGTGATGCGCAAATTAATGTGCTGTGCAAATTAAATAGTCCCTGATGAAGTCCGGATAGGGTTTGCCTGAACATCCATCTTTTGCCTATGATGTTATTTGCCGGTGTTGGCTGGCTATTTCCGATGATCGGCAAGAAACTTTTCCAGTCCGATGTCGGTAAGGGGGTGTTTCAGCAGACCCATGATGGGTTTGAGGGGACAGGTGACCACATCTGCACCCGCTTCTGCACATTGCGGAATGTGCATGGTATGGCGAATGCTGGCAGCCAGCACTTGTGTGTCGAAATCATAATAACGGTAGATGTCCACGATCTGGGCAACCAATTCCACACCTTCTGTGGAGACATCATCCAACCGGCCGATAAATGGCGACACGTAGGTAGCTCCGGCCTTGGCGGCCAGAATGGCCTGCCCGGTCGAAAATACCAGCGTACAATTTGTTTTGATCCCTTTGGAGCTGAGATATTTGATCGCCTTTACGCCATCCCTGATCATGGGCACCTTGACCACGATCTGGGGGTGCAGTGCGGCCAGCTCCTCTGCCTCCTTTATCATCCCATCAAAATCCGTGGCAATGACCTCGGCACTGACATCGCCATCCACAATTTCACAAATGTCAACATAATGTTTCTTAATGTTTTCCTCACCCTTAATTCCCTCTTTGGCCATCAGGGAAGGATTGGTGGTTACACCATCGAGGATGCCAAGATCCATTGCCTCCCGGATCTCATCCAGGTTAGCCGTATCAATGAAAAACTTCATAGCTTGAAAGTTTAATGTCAAAAAGTCAAAAGGTCGAAAAGACGAATGATCTGACGGGCTGGATATCATCCTTGCCTATGCTAGTGTCATGTCAACACCAATGCCCTTTTGTTTCCAGATTTCTTCTCAATATATTTGGTGTGTCTTTATCAAAAAAGGTGAGCCGTGGTATCGCACCGCTACGACCGCCTACCCTTGCTACCTTCCGGTCCTGGGGGAATTGAGCGGGAGCTGGTCGTACCAGACTCACCAAGTGCAAAAATAATGAAATCTATGGTTTCTGCCAAACAAAAGTTCGCTTAAACCTGTTAGCTTTGGTGTAAACATAGCTTTAGGCATTCATTTGCTGGCCATTTGACATGATGTACTGATGGCTTTTGTATGATCATAAATAACATGTATTTGCCAGATTATTCAGCACCTTCAAGTCATTTGGGCAAAACCTGAAATATTCTTGCCAATGGCTAACAGTCAACAGCCAATAGCCAACTTTTAATTGACAACACAGAAATCATGGATTTTTTACCAGATCGCATAGAAGCATACGTCCTGGAGCATAGCAGCCAGGAAAGCGAGGTGCTCAAGCAATTAAACAGAGAAACACATGCCAGGGTGTTGCAGCCCAGGATGCTTTCGGGTCATTTGCTAGGTCGTTTCCTTGCCTTCATGAGCCGCATGATAAAGCCCAAGCGGGTCCTTGAACTGGGCACATACACAGGGTATTCGGCCATATGCCTTGCAGAGGGACTGTCCCCTGAAGGAAAGATTGACACCATAGATCATAACCCGGAGCTGGAGGATTTTGCAGCGAAATATTTTGAGCAGGCCGGCATCCGCGACAAGGTAAACCAGCATGTGGGTGAGGCACTCGAAATCATTCCCCGTCTGGAGGGGCCATATGACCTGGTATTCATGGATGCAGACAAAACGAACTATCAGCGTTATTTTGACATGATATACCCTAAAATGCCTAATGGTGCGGTCTTATTGGCTGATAATGTATTGTGGAGTGGGAAGGTAATTGATGAAACACATCAGGATGATGAGGAAACGCTTGGGATCATTCGTTTCAATGAATATATTAAGGGGCATCCTGGTGTGCGGCATGTATTACTGCCTGTCCGTGATGGCGTGATGCTTGTGGAAAAAACAGGTGATGCTACCGTTTAATTGCCGTTCTCCGGGCGATCGAACAGCTCCTGGATACTGGTGTTGATAGAAAAGTGATTGGGAGCACCGGCCAGGTGGTGATTCGACCTTCCGTAGTTAAGCTGAAAACGAGAGATCTTGACACCAAAGCCCCAGGAAAAGCCCACAGTAGACAACCGGCTTTCCACTTTCATTTCCTGCCTCCTGCGATAATTATAGCCCACGCGGAAACTAAAACTCTCCATGGGTGTAAATTCCACACCCACAACCACATGGCGCATCAGGTTGTCGGCAAAGTCACCAACTCTTTCCTGGAAGTTCTGTTCATCCTCATCATTGTCATCGGAGAAATGGTCGGGCAGCAAAACCGGTGAGTCATAAGTCAGGTCGTAATTGTGCAGGTTGTTGGCCACAATGGAAAACTGAAAAGGTGCATTCTGCAGTTTCTTGGTAATGCCGAGCACAAGATCAAAAGGCAGGGGTTCGCGATTTCCGCTGTGATATTGGGTGATTTGCGTCCCTATGTTCCGTGCAATCAATGAGGCAGCGAATAGCCTTTCTTGGTTGTGATAAGACAGGGCCACATCGGTGGCTATGCCAAAGGAGCTGTGGTCATGAAATGAGGAGTAAATCAGCTTAAGATTACTGCCGACGGCGAATTGCTCATTCAATGCTCTGCCCCAACCTATCTGAAAGCTATATTCTCCTGCTGAAAAATGCCCGGTTACCTGTCCAAACTCATTGGCTTCAACAAATGATCCGTAATCGATATATTGTAATGCCCCGCTCAAATGCCCGAGTCGGTCTTGGTAATGACTGATGGCCACGGTACCGTAATTGATATCGTCAAAATAATCGACAATATTGAGCGACAGGTGGTTTTCATGATCCTGGCTGAGCAGGGAAGGAATCATTAGCGACATGCCAAGGTCAGGCTCAAAGACAGGGAAACCATAACCCCCTACCGCTGTCATTCGCGCTGTCTGTGACAGGTTTAGAAATTCATACACACGGCCACTTTGTCTCTGGGTATACGCGTTGGTGCTGATAAAAAACAGCAGAAAAAGAAGGAAAGAGGTATGCTTATTTAGAAACACAAATGCAAAATTATGTTGTTTTATGATCAAAAAACGGATTAACCAATGAAATATTTTATGCTTCGATCACGCGGATCAAAAACCATTGCCGAAGTTTAACAGGCTTTTATGAATGCGGTTAACCTGTGGTATCAAGGCCTGCTTTCCATCATTATGGATGATGTAATCAGCAAACCTGGTCTTTTCCTCCTCCGGCATCTGATGTGCTGCACGTTGCCGGACACGGTCAGCATCTGTCTGATCCCGTTCACATACGCGCTGTATCCTGATGTCTTCAGGTGCACTCACGAGGATGATCTTATCGAGGTGTTTGTACTGGCCGCTTTCTATCAGGATGGCCGCCTCCTTGATAACATAGGAGGTCGCTGTTTGTTCAGCAGACCATTGCTGGAAGTCTGCCCTGACCAGGGGATGAATGATGGCATTTAACTGGTGCAGTTCATCGGCGTTGTTAAATACACGCGCAGCCAATTTTTGACGGGCGATGTTTCCTTCCTGGTCCAGGATGTCATTCCCCAATGCATTGATGATCTGTTTTTTAACCTCCGGAGTGTCCAGGAAGTATTTGCCACGTTCATCAGCATAATAGACAGGCACGCCCAGATGTCTGAACATTTTACAAACGGTCGTTTTGCCACTCCCAATATTGCCAGTTACACCAACGCGTATCATGTGATGTTTTTTATTCCAGGATGACATAGTCCACGCTGGATGGCCTGATGGAAAGGACCTCCACAAATGCGGGATAGGAATCCAGTCTGACATGCAACCTATCTGCGCTTGATAGCTCAGCCTGTGGGCAGGCCACACTCACCTCAAACATGTTTTCATTTACCACCCGGTAATCCCGCAAGGCTACAAGATACACCACTTCCACATTTGGAGGGAATAGTCGCAACTGGCCATCTTCAAGGGGCAATGGACAATCAATGGCAATGGGCAGGGATTTGGATGCTTCTGTAAACTCTTCTACTGGAATGTGGAGATGGATTTGGTTTGTGCCGGACTGGATAAGCGGCGAGGGAATTTCCAGGTCCAATGCCTTTCTGATGCTGGAGCGGATATCCTCTTTCTGCCAGAAGGCAGTAGGGATAAATTCCATGGTATCCAGCATGGTTTTTGGGCCGGTAATGGTGACACTGTCAGGCGTGATGGTCAGGTCGCCATAGGGGCCAAACCTTTTTTCGTAGGAAATGTCTTTATTTAACCGGACAGGAATTTTTTTTGTGATGGCTGGGACTACTTCCACATGGATCGTATCAGGCGACACCTGGCCCACCCGGGCCCAGTCGCCGTATTGTTCTCTAAGCCTGTTTTCAAGTTCTTCGGACGTAACATAATGGGCTGTATGGTCATCACGTTGAACAGCGGTAAGCTGATCAGCCACCAGGTAAAGCGTATCTTGCGGGCTGATATAGTGTTCCGTGATCAGCCTTAGACCGGTTGTTTCCAGGGTATAGTGTATCAGGCTGTCGCTTTGATTTACCCCTATTTTTCCTTCAGGAAAGTCCTGGATGATGACATATTGATGGAATTCTGACTCGTTTTCTTGCGAAAGCTTGGTGAAAAGCCAAAACACAGCACTGCACAGCAAGCACAACACAAATATGTGGAGCCTGCGTTGGCTGGCCGCCTCGCGGGGCGTTAATGCCTTTTTCTTTCGCAGTAAAAACTTCCAGTTCATTATCGCCTTTCACCGAGCTGCTCCGAAGCACCTTCCATGGCGATGGCCGTTTTTTGAACGCGGAAACGTGTACCGTCTTCAACCTCAAGGGTAAAGCTTTGCTCCTGCTCTTCCACGATCTTTCCGTGAATGCCTCCAATGGTTACCACCTTGTCCCCTTTCTTTATCTGCTCGCGAAACTGACGCAGCTGTTTTTGCTTCTTCATCTGCGGCCGGATGAAAAAGAAATAGAAAACCAATATGATCAAAAGGAGGAACAATAAACCACTAAAGTCACCTGCACCGCCCGTTTCAGCATATAAAACACCAGATGCTCCCAACTCGCCTTTCAAAATAATAAATAACTTGTTCATCAGTCTTTTCTTTGATTTAATAAATGATTGTACAGCAAAGTTAATAAATCATTCTGAAGCACCATCGTTGCCCGGCGCTTTGTACGGAACGATTTTTTTTTCTTTAACAAACTCATCCAGCAATTTATCCAACACCCCATTCACAAAAACTTTGCTTTTGGGCGTACTATACATTTTAGACAACTCAATGTATTCATTCAGACTAACCTTGACGGGGATTTCAGGGAATTTTAGAATCTCCGTAAGCGCCATTTCCATGATGATCATATCCATCAGGGCAATGCGCTCCACATCCCAGTTTTTGGTCTTCTGGGAAATGATTTCATTGAACGCTTCGTGGTTAAGGACGGCTTTTTGGAACAGTGCCTGGGCAAAATCCCGGTCAGTAGGATCCTTGAATAATGTCATCAGCTCCAACTGGCCCAATTCTACCGAAGCCCTGAGCGTTTTAAGCATCATCTTATAAATCAGCTCCCAGTCATCTATCCAGTAAATGCTTTTTTCTTCATAAAAATGGTGAAGCGGCTCAAAGTTAACGATGTCTCTCTCAATCATCCTGATGACCAATTGCAAATCATCCTTCTCACTGTCGCCTTCGGCCTGCATATAGGCGCTGTAATAACCTGAATGTTTGATATGTCTGAGCAGGTTGCGCACCAAATCCATGTGATCCTGCCAGTGAATTCCCCTTTCCGCTGCCTTTTTCTCCAGGACCGCATCCTGTGCAAGCATCTGCAATACCTTGTTGTTGACAAAACGCGTGTTTGGATGCAGATCCTCTTCCGTGGGCAGATGCTTCCTTTGCCTTTCATCCAGGATCTGCTCCTCCTGCCTTACCAGTGCCACAAGAAGCGTGAGCTGATAAAGATACAGATCATAGACCTTCTCAATGCTTTTCATCAACTCATTGACGCCAGCGTTCAGCTCCTGGTTGTGCGATTGATAGAACGCATATAAACATTGCAATATCTTTACCCTTAAATGTCTTCTGTTGATCATAAAAAAAAGTATAACAGTGATTGCAGGACATTCATCATCCAAATAAACACAACAGCCTGCCTGTAAAAACAATGCAAAAGTAAGTTATTTTTTTTCTTTATTAATTTGTATTTCGTAAATTTGTGTGAGGCCCTTGACAGGCCCTAAAATATTGACTTTTGCCAAAAATGGTGGAATCTGTAAACAAGAAAAGAAAATTTATTTGTAAAGAAAGAAAACAGACGAATTATGATGGAAGACTTTGGCACGGATGCCCCAAGGGATGATATTCATTCACAAGCAGTGAGGGCCGGTAAGCGAACCTACTTTTTTGATGTTAAATCGACGCGTTCTAACGAGTTGTATCTTACCATAACTGAAAGTAAGCGGCGATTTAATCAGCAAACAGGTAAGTTTTATTACGAAAAACACAAGTTGTTTCTTTACCAGGAAGATTTTGACAAGTTCAAGGATGCACTGAATGAGTCTTTTTCGGCCATTGAAAGGCTTCAGGGCGAAATTGTGAGGGAAACTCCTCCACCTGCAGCCAGGGATGATGGCAGCACAAAGGAGACCAACAAAGATGCCGAAAAAAAGGCAGAAGATGTTTCTTTTGAGGATCTTGGCGAGGACAAAAAGGAGGAGGGTGAGCAGCAGGCTTCAGGAGACGCTAAGGGCCCTGAAGATGCTGACAGCTCTGAAGGTTCGGAAGATTCTGAAGACAAAGATGAACCTCTAAGTTAAAGGATTATCTTGTTATTATCTGGAATGCGTGATGAAGCGCATTTGACAAGTTTCCCTGTGGCGAAAAGGCAGGCCTGGTCTAGCTTTTTCTGTCGCGGGGTTTCTTTTTTCCTGAATAGGGTTTCCGGTTTCTTTTTTTGCGAAAGCTTCTTTTTCGGGAATGCTGGTTTCCGGCTCTTTTTACCTGGTAATCCGGTGTCTTTCCCATGCTTTCGGGCAGGCTGACTTTCTCCACGGTACTGCCCAGCAGTTTTTCGATGGCTGCGAAATCGCCCATTTCAGCTGGTACAACCAGCGTACAGGCCTTCCCGTGCGCACCTGCACGGGCAGTCCGACCGATGCGATGCACATAGTCTTCGGCATCATGGGGCACATCAAAATTGATGACCATGTCAATATCCTCCACGTCGATGCCCCTTGAGACCACATCCGTTGCCACCAGGATACGTGTTTTCCTGGCTTTAAACCGGTTCATCACCTCTTCCCTCACGGACTGATCCAGGTCTGAGTGGATTT
>PUOJ01000028.1 GCA_003552075.1 Bacteroidales bacterium | reverse complement strand
TGAGTTAAGGGGTTACTGGTTTGAGGTTTGAAGTTTTTGCATACCAGCTTGAAGCCATCGCATTCCCGGACTTTTTGACCTTTAGACATTTTGACTTTTAGACCTTTTTTACGCATGAAGATACTTAAAGGGTTTTCAAAGCTTTCTGCGCAGGAGAAGCGCAGGCTGGCGGTATCATCCTGCCCGGACCCTGAGGCAGCAGCAAGGGAACTTGTTTCTTTCCTGCATCCGGATCAGGATGTAAGGGAATTGCTGGAAGGCATCAGTGAAAATACCATTTCCACCTACCCCCTGCCCTATAACGTCGCACCAAACTTCATCATCAACGGGCATCCCTACATGGTTCCGATGGTCACCGAAGAGAGTTCGGTGGTCGCCGCAGCTTCTTCAGCTGCCCGTTTCTGGGCCGGGCGTGGAGGCTTCCGGGCAGAAGTAAAGGATGATGCCAAAGCTGGACAGCTGCACTTCCTCTTCACTGGAGACCCCGCCCAACTCAAGGACGAAATGGCCGGGATAGACACCTGGCTTCGTCATTATACAAAGCCGGTCACACAAAACATGGAAAAAAGGGGCGGCGGGATCAGGCAGATCACCTTAAAGGACCGCACCCACATCCTCGATCATTATTTTCAGCTCCATGTCGATTTTGACACCCGGGATGCAATGGGGGCCAACTTTATCAACTCGTGCCTGGAAGAATTTTCGGAAGGCCTCAAAGCCTTTCTGCGTGAAAAAGATGATTTTGACGAGCGAGACTATGAGCCGCTGATGGCGATATTGTCGAACTATAACGACCGCTGCGTGGTGAGGGTGAGCGTGTCATGTGCGCTCGAAGACCTTGAAGAAGCCACTCCCCAAATGAACGCAGGGGAATTTGTGCGGCGGTTCCTGATGGCAGTCAGAATTGCTGAAAAAGACGTATATCGGGCTACAACCCACAACAAAGGGATCATGAACGGGGTTGATGCCGTCATACTGGCCACTGGCAACGACTTTCGTGCAATTGAAGCGGGCGCACACGCCTGGGCTGCGCGTTCCGGACAATACCGGTCTTTGAGTCATGCTGCGCTTGATGACCATGTGTTTACCTTTTCCCTCGACATGCCCATGGCGCTTGGCACCATTGGTGGACTGACACGTTTACATCCCCTGGCGGCCAGGTCCATGGAGATCCTTGGCAATCCCGGCGCCCGGGAACTGATGATGATCGCCGGTGCTGCCGGCCTGGCAAACAATTTTGCGGCGGTCAGGTCGCTTACCACGACAGGCATCCAGGCTGGCCATATGCGCATGCACCTCTCCAACATCATCATGCAATTGAAAGCTACCCCTGCCGAGGCAGAGCAGATCAAAGCCCACTTCCGGGCTCATAAGGTATCCTACCAGGCCGTGTCATCCTACCTCGACCAGCTCAGGGCAGGATGAACCGCATGAGCCAATAGCTGACTTTTTGACATTTTGACTTTTTGACTTTGGTAATCACATGCAGACCTTATTATTTCGTTCCAACGGAAAGCTTATGATCACCGGCGAATACCTGGTGCTGGCAGGTGCACGTGCACTGGCCATGCCCGTGTGTTATGGCCAATGGCTCCGCGTGGATCCTGTGGGTGGCGAAAAACAGGTCTTACACTGGCAAAGCCTTGTCCGGCAAGCACCCTGGCTGGAAATGGCCTTTGACACAGGCACATTGGAGCTGCTAACAGACTCACCTGAAAACAATGACGTCGACTCCATGCGCTTTGTGCAACAAGCCTTGCGCGCTGCCAGAAAATGCAATCCGGCTTTTTTGCAGGGGCCACATAGCTGGAAGGCCACAACAAACATGGAGTTTGACAAACAATGGGGCTTTGGCAGCAGCTCATCGCTGATCAGCAACATTGCCTATTGGGCGGAAACGGATCCTTATGACCTATTTCATCAACTTTCCAAAGGGTCAGGGTATGACATCGCATGTGCCAGAAGCCAAAGACCGATCGTATATACCTTTACCGGGCACGAAGAAAAACCATTGATCCAGGAAGTAACCTTCAATCCGGCTTTTCACGAACACCTGTTCTTTGTTTACAGCGGTAGAAAACAGGACAGTGCCGCCAGCATTGCTGGCTTTAACGCCCGCAATGTCAAAAAAGAGTATGCCGACACGATCTCCAGGGTCACCGACCATATCGTCAGCACATCTGACCTGCAAGATTTCATGCAGATGCTGGAAATGCACGAAAGTGTGATCGCCAAAGCTACAGGATTGGAACCCATACAAAGGAAATGGTTTCGGGATTTTCCCGGCGTGGTGAAATCACTCGGCGCCTGGGGCGGTGACTTTTTCATGGCCGCAGCAGCCCTGCCTCCTGAAGAAATCAAAAACTATTTTCTGAATAAAAATATGCCCGTGATCTTTGCCTTTCAGGACCTGAGAATAAAGCCAACACGCAATTAACCATACAATGCATCATCCCATGGAAAAAGAAAACAAGTGGCAGCAGAGCACCGGGGAGGTTGAATGGCAAAGTCCGGCCAACATTGCCCTGGTCAAATACTGGGGGAAGTACCCCGTACAGTTGCCCATGAATCCATCCCTGAGTTTTGCACTGAAGGAAAGTGTGGTCAGGATACGCATCGCCTATGAGATAAGCAAAAACAAAGCTTTTCAATTGACAGGTTTTCAGCTTAACGGCGAAGCGCACCAGGCCTTTGCCGAAAAAATTGCGCATTACCTGATCAGCCTTTCGGAAGCGTTTCCCTTCATCAAAACGGCCCAGCTGCAAATATCCAGTGAAAGCACCTTTCCTCATTCAGCCGGCATCGCCTCGTCGGCGGCGGCATTCAGTGCACTGGCACTTTGCATTTGCAGTATGGATGAACAAATCAATGGAAGGTCATCAGACACAGCGACTTTTTTGCGGCAAGCCTCCAATCTGGCGCGCCTGGGTAGTGGCAGTGCCTGCCGCTCTGTATATCCCGGGATGGTGATCTGGGGAAAATGCGAAGATTTCGGCGAAGCCAGCAACACCCATGCCTGGCCACTTCCGGCTGACCAGGTACATCCATCCTTTCATGAGATCCGGGACGCCATTCTGATCGCCGACAGCCAAAGCAAAAAGGTGTCCAGCTCTGCAGGCCATGCGCTGATGCACAAACACCCTTATCGCGACCAACGCAAGGTGCAGGCCCATGATAACCTCGCCAGAATCACTGAAGCCCTGCGCTCCGGCAACTGGTCATTGTTTGGTGAGATCATGGAAAACGAGGCGCTGAGCCTGCACAGCCTGATGATGTCTTCCAACCCGGGATATATCCTGATGCACCCCAACACACTGATGATGATCAACAAGATCAGGAAATTCCGGGAAGAAACACAGGTGCCGGCATATTTTACGCTGGATGCCGGCCCAAATATCCACCTGATCTATCCGGAGGCGGAGCAAAAGCAGGTAGCACCTTTCATTTCGGATGAACTGGCGCCACTCTGTGAAAACAAAAGATGGATCGCGGACGCCGCCGGGCCAGGGCCACAGCAGTTGAAATGATGTATGGAAGTCTGCCTGGCGCCGAACGAATCCAGGATCCGTTCAAGCGGCAGGATGAGTAGTTAAATCAACCGAGCCATGCCAAAAAGCTTGATCAATACGAGGTATTATTGCATGGCGAGCTCTCCTGTATGGACAGGACAGGCAATCTGGCCGGAATATTAAATTATTAACAGATATAATGAGGATGCCACGCCCTGGAAAACAGTTTTATGCGAAGATCATGTTGTTCGGAGAGTATAGCCTGCTGCACGGCTCCAGGGCGCTGACCATGCCATTCAGGAGACATGGCGCAAGACTGGTATTCCCTTTCCCGGGGATGAACGACAAGCAGCAAATGGTTGCCCTGCGATCCAGTGAACAACTGCATGCCTTTCGTGATTTTTTGAAGCAGGACGATGCCAGTCCGCCCATCTATCAGCTAATGGACCTTGACAGGTTTGAAGAGGAACTGGCCCAGGGCATTTTTCTGCAATCCAACATCCCTTCGGGTTACGGCCTGGGCAGCAGCGGAGCCCTTGTTGCCGCGCTTTACGACCGTTATGCAAAGCCACGCACCATGCCCGGTGAATGGCAACCTCCAAGAGAGCTGGCATGGTTGCAAGCCCTGTTCAGCAGGATGGAGTCCTATTTTCACGGCAGCAGCTCCGGCATTGACCCGTTAAGCATCTACGCAGGACAACCCCTGCTGATCAAGGGAAAGCATGACCTGTCGCGCACACGGCTCGGTGAAGGGACCACATCGGCATCAGGCGGATTCTTCCTGGTCAACACGCACATCCCGCGCAAAACCTCCGACCTGGTTGCCATATTCAGGCAAAAGCTCGCTGATGCTGGTTTCCGGAGGCGTTTCATGCATGAATATATGGCTTGCAACGATGCCTGCATAGAAGCAGTCGCCAACACAAGCCACACCCCGGAAGAAACTGGTCTTTTGTTTGGTGCAAAAATGCATGAACTATCCTCCCTGCAATGGGTTTTATTCCGGGAAATGATCCCGGAGATCTTCCGGCCCATGTGGCAGGAGGGCCTGTCATCAGGCGATTATTTGATGAAGCTTTGCGGAGCAGGTGGTGGTGGATTTTTGCTTGGCTACGCAGAAAATTTTCAGCAGGCATCCGGCCTGTGGAAAAAGCATCACGCCAATGTGATCACACCCGACGGACAAACGCTGCACAGACCCTGACCAAGCCATTGTCTTGCAGCTGAATGGTTTTTTCTTCCAAACGGCACCGCAAAAACCAATGCCCTACATATGCGAATGTACCGGTTAAGCTAGCCCGGTTACTGAATTCAGGAAAAAGAGCAACGCGCATGGCATTCACTGTGTGAGGGACTTTTTTTTAGATCGGTGAGACCCGGACAGGTCAAAGCAGCAATGCCATTCCACCAGCAGCTCCTTCTTGCAGAAAAAAGTGTACCTTTGCTCCACTGTTCCGGCACACACCCCCAATCATACGTACAAGATGGATATCGACATTTTTCAATGGATAGGCTATATAGCCTCGGCAATCATTGCGATCAGCATGACCATGAGTTCTATTGTGAAGTTCAGGGTCATCAACCTCATCGGCGCACTGCTATTCTGCACCTATGGCATCCTGATTGACGCATTGCCGGTGGCATTGCTCAATGGCTTCATCGTGATCGTGGACATTTATTACCTGCACAGCATTTTTTCCCGCAAGGAAGTATTTGAGATCATGCGGGTAAGAAATGACAACAAATACCTGAAACGCTTCCTGGATTTTTACCAGGACGACATCCAGCGCTTTTTCCCCGGCTTTACGCACAAGCCGGAGCTCAACACCTACACCTTTTTTATCCTGCGCGACATGGCTGTAGCAGGGATTCTGCTTGCCAGACGTGTCGAAGGGGAAATCCTGCACGTGATCCTGGATTACGTAAAGGCTGAATACCGGGATTTTAAAAATGGTAAATTCATCTTCCACCGTTTGCAGGATGAGATGATCAAGGATGGGTTCACCAAGGTAGTTGCTTATGGACATACCCCTTTACACAAACGCTACCTCAGGAAGCTGGGCTTCAAACAAAGCGGTGAAGACCTTTTTGAGCTGAGGCTCTGCGCAAGCAAGCAGGAACAGGCGGCAGAAAAAGCGCGGCAGCAGCAATCGGCAGAGGATAGCTAACCAGGGGTCTATAAGCCAAACTTTTTCATTTTTTTCCACAGGGCAACCCGGCTAATTCCGAGAGAACGGGCTGTTTGTGTCTGGTTACCCCCATGTTGCCTGAGCAAGGCAGCAAGCTGCTCTTTGCTAATGAGCAGGCGGCCGCCGGGGGATTTTCGGATACCTGGCACATCATGATCTTGGTGCCCTTGCTGTCTAACCTGGTCCGATGTTTCTGGCGGAATACCGGCACGTGTTTCAATCTGAACTTCAGCACGATAGGTCGTAATGGACCCAGGCAGGTCTTCCGCGGTGATCAGGCTGCCTTGTACCAGCACAAAAGCGTGTTCAATGGCATTTTCAAGCTCACGGATATTTCCAGGCCAGGGATATTCCATCATCAGCCGCATGGCCTCCCGGCTCATGCCCCTGACCTGTTTCCCGGTGTTTATATTGGACTGATCGATGAAATGATCGCATAGCCTGGGGATGTCGAGCGGACGTTCGCGCAGCGCAGGCATGTGTATGGAGAACACATGCAGGCGATAGTAGAGGTCTTCCCGGAACGCCCCCTTGCGGATCAATTCCTGCAAATCTTTGTTTGTAGCTGCAATAATCCGGATGTCCACACGGATTGGCTTGTTGTCCCCTACCCGCTCAATGGTTTTCTCCTGGATGACACGCAGCAGCTTTACTTGTAAAGAAGGGCTGATCTCCCCGATCTCATCCAGAAAGAGGGTGCCACCCCCGGCCTCCTCAAACTTGCCGGCCCGGTCTTTTATTGCACCGGTAAAAGCACCTTTTACATGGCCAAACAACTCACTCTCCAGCAAGGACTCAGAGAGGGCGGCACAGTTCACCTTTACAAGGGGCTTTTTCTGCCTGTCTGACAGGGCATGTATGGCATCGGCAACCAACTCCTTCCCGGTACCGCTTTCGCCTGTAACCATCACGTTCACCATGGAGTCGGCGGCCAGCCGGATCATCCTGTAGATCTGCCTGATCTTCTCGTCGTGTCCGATGATGCGTTTGCCCAACACAAAATCTTCTCGTCCGAAGCTACCCGGTGCATGCACCACGCAATCCATCTCTTCGGAGATATCCGTCAACACAAAGATGTAGTAATCGTTGCCTTCAGAAGTAAAACCCCTTGCTGTGAAATGAATCAGCAAGTCCTCATCCCCCTTTTTCATGATGAGGGTTTTTTGAAAGTTCCGCTGGCGCTGTGCAATCATCTCCTGCATGCATCCCGACATGTCAAAGGTGTGCCGGTTGGTGGTATAAAACCGCTTGCGAAGCATTGCGGCACCGCCATCCTGCCCATGGTGCAAGCCAAAGATCGCTTTCCTGGCATGGTTGTTCATATACAACACCTCCAGCTGCGGATCCGTGACGACCAGGCCAGCAGGCATCTTATCAGCAATGTGGGGAAATTCCATAAACATCAATTATTTTTCATTCGTCCGGATGAAACGAGCCATGCCAAAAAACAGACAAACAGGAGTTAGTAGCACCAAAACAGGCAACAGCCATTGCATGGCGGACTGTTTTTATTAACTTGCACGCACAAACCAATCACCCGACATCACCTGCATAATTCATCATACAGGATAAATCTTACCGCAAAATACAACAATTCACGATATTTGACAAAAGACAACAAGCTGTGATCATCATGGATAAACTGACAAAGTACGAACTGGGGTTTTTCCCTACGCCCCTGCATGAACTGGAAAATCTTGCTGCCGCTTTCGAAGACACTTACCGGATCTTTATCAAGCGTGACGACCATACGGGATTGGCCACGGGAGGGAACAAGACACGCAAGCTGGAGTATCTCCTGGGTGATGCCCTGGCCAAGAAGGCGGATACCATCATCACGGCCGGCGCACAGCAATCCAACCATTGCAGGCAAACTGCCGCTGCTTGCGCCAAGGCTGGCCTCGGCTGCCATCTCCTGCTCGGAGGTGATCCTCCCGAGCATGTCACCGGGAACCTCTTGCTTTCCAAAATGATGAAAGCACATATTCACTACACTGGTGACCGCAGAAAAGGGGAAGACCTGGACAACCTGGCAGATCAACTGAGAAAGAATGGCCAGAACGCTTATGTCATTCCTTATGGGGGGTCGAACCTCACGGGTGCCATGGGATATGTGGAGGCCGCAGGGGAACTCAAAGATCAGCTGTCCGGCCAGGGGCTGCACATCGATCACGTATTCTTTGCTTCCAGCTCCGGCGGCATGCAGGCAGGACTATTGCTCGGAATGGCCCTCCACGGGCTGGATACGCAGCTGATGCCCATACGTATCGACAAAACTGAAATGCAGGGCATGACACTACAGGAGGTTGTAAAACGCCTCGTCAACGAGGGCAATGCCGGCTTAAAGCTACCTGTTCCTGTTGACACCGACACCATTCATACCATAGATGGTTATGAAGAGGCCGGTTATGGGGTACTCACCGAAGAGGAGAAAGCTGGCATCCTGACCCTGGCTGGCAGTGAAGGCATCCTCCTTGACCCCGTTTACACCGGCCGCGCTTTCCATGGCATGCTGGACCACCTGCAACATGCACGCATTGCGCCGGGATCGAATGTGCTGTTCTGGCATACAGGGGGGATTCCGGCAAACTTTTATTATGCAAGTTTGTTAAGTTAAGTTTGCAAGGGTGTTTTTTGTAGTTTTGTGTTCCTTATAACAAAATGAACCCTCCATGCCAATATATTGACACACAGGAGGGTGATTATTGTCATGGGGGCGTATAGACTAAGTAGGCTTTTGGCTATTAGCTATTGGCTATTGGCAAGAAAGCCAAAAGCTAAAAGCCAATAGCCAATAGCATTCCTATTAAAAGAATAAACAC
>PUOJ01000033.1 GCA_003552075.1 Bacteroidales bacterium | reverse complement strand
TCCCACGAAGTTGTTGACCTTCCTTTGTGCACCATTGAAAAGGCTTTAAAAAGCAAGTGTTTTTTTCGCGTGCACCGCTCTTACCTCGTAAATATGAAGCGGGTCAGGCAGATGGAAGTTCAGGATAACCGGCTGATGATTTTGATGCGGGGCCACGCGCTGCCCGTGTCCCGCCGGAAACGTAAAATCCTCCTGCAAACGCTCTCCACCGTAAACTGAGAAAACAGTCGGGAGCTGAAATCATTTATTTCAGCCATTCTCTCCCAAAGGTTGTTATTAAGATTTTTTAAGAGAAACTTGGATAAACGCGAATATTTCAATATATTGCAGTATGCTGTATGAATACATTGGCATATTCGTTCACTGTTGTTGTGGCAATGCGCTGACGTAACGGCTGTGAACGGGATAATGCAAAAGGGGCATCGCAGGTTGAACCAATCCGTTTCTCGCAACATAAACCAATCAGGAGGGCATATTATGATATTTCATCGCTTACACCCTTACCCGGCTGTCCGCAACCACTTCGTTTTTCTGGCCTTTTTTCTGCTTTCTGCTATTTTCATGCAACCAATCTCTGGAATGGGGAAAGCCACGGGGCAAGCCGGCAAACCGGCACTGAAAATCACCAAGCATGAACAACCAGCAGAAATTGCCGTTGACAGTTGGGATATTGACGCACAAACAACCTTGGGCGCCACCGTAAAACTTACGGAGCAATACCTCATGCATGCATTGGATGCGCTGCGTCTGATTGCTGCATCCCCATCCACACGTAGCGGCATCTGGCCCGAAATACTGCCTGCGATGTCCATGCTCAAGGAAAGCATCCCGGGAGCAGCCCTGTACATCGAACCGGATGGAAATTACTACAGTGTGGAACGCGGTTATACGCGGATTAACCTGTCAGATCGTGACTATTTTGATGCGTTGTTCAGTGGTGAAGAAATCCACGGTTCCTTGATTTACAGCAGGTCAACGGGAAAGCAGTCCGCATTTGTGGCTGTTCCCGTATTTGAGGGCGAAGAGGTGACAGGTGCTGTCGCGCTTTCCATATTCGTGGATGAATTTCAACAACATTTGTCGGATGCACTGCAGTTGCCCTCCGGATTCCTTTGGTACGTCCTGGATGAAGAGGCATACACGGTACTGCACCCAAGAAGTGACTTTGTATTCATGAACCCGGCCAAACAAGGGAGCCCATCCCTTTCGGTGGCCATTGACGACATTATGGCTGCCGACAAAGGTTCCACCTCCTATGTATACGGCGGCAGAAACACCCACATCCTTTTCCAGAAGCTGGATTTCAACGACTGGCGGGTTGTTTTTGGGAAAGTGGGTGAAACCGTTGAAGATGAGTATATGCCTGAGGCCTATGACATATTGGAAAAGCTAACCGAAACGCTGCAAAATGAGCTTACGGCAATGGATGAAAACCTGGATGCAGCCATGGAAGAACTCGGCGGTTCTTTTCCGCCTGAACATCTCGCCAGAAACGTTTTCCAGGATTTGTATGAAAACAACCCCTTTATTGTCAGTTGCGCACTGATTGATACAGAAGGCGTAATCACCTATATTGAGCCTACAGAGTTTCACTCTTCAGAGGGAGAACACATCCGCGACCAGGAGAACTTTTTCATGATGCAAAAAAACAGGGCGCCCCTGCTAAGTAGTTCGTTCCTGGCAGTTGAAGGGTTTGATGCTGTAAGCCTGCAGCACCCCATCATGGATGAACAAGGGAACTTTTACGGCTCAGTCAGCTTGCTGATCAGGCCGGATGTGATGATTGAAGAACTGGCCACGCCCTATGTGTCGGAAACAATCTACGAACCATGGGTGATGGAGCCCCAGGGACGGATCATTTTTGACAGGGCTTTCGATGGCACAGGCAGGATGCTGTTCCTGGATTACCGCTTCGAAGAACAAAAAACCTTGTTGGAGCTGGGTGACAAGCTCACGGAAAACCATGCAGGAAGCAGTGATTTTATCTTTTACGATCAGGATCGCGATCAACGCACGGTAAAAATTGCCATCTGGGATACTGTGACATTGCATGATGCAGCCTGGCGCGTAATCTTGTCCTACCCGCCATACGAATAATCTTTTCCAGGCGTTGATAAATATACTATGTTAGCTCAGTGTCCTTCACATACGGCTTTTTTTGGCAGAGCCGTTTTGATTCTGCTCTTGATTGTTTGCCTGACCAGGGTCACTGCCTGCAGCCCCTGGCTATTCCCCCATGCCAATCCCGACCAGGCCAGCACGGCTGGTGTTGCAGACCCGGGGTTAACCAATGAGGAATATGTACTGCGCCTTTTGGCAGATGGCTGGCCCGTGGACACGCTAAACACAGCTGCTTTTGCCGATTACCTGGATGACGATGAAAAAAACATCATCCTGGCCCACAACCTGGTAAGATACGATCCAGCAAAATTCGCACGCTTATATGTGGCTGAATATATCGGTTATTTCCGGGACAAGGAGTTTCACTACCCGGGAGTCGAAACCATCATGCTTACCCGGGAGGGAGCAGCTCCAGCAGAGGAGTTGTACGCAGAACTCCTGCGTACCCGTCCGGTAAACCTGCTTTATCCCGCTGAAGGACTATCGCGGGCAGCCGCCTCGCACCTGGATTATATCAGCCAGAGGGGCATCCGGGGCCATGGAGGCCAGGGTGGTTTGCGCAGCCGAATTGAACGAACAGGAAACTGGATGGAGCGTATTGCGGAAAACATCGCTTACGGCAGTTTTTCTGCACATGATGCGGTGATGTACATGCTGATTGATGACCAGGTTGTAAACAGAAGCCACAGAAAAATCATCCTGCAGCCTGGTTTATACAAAATAGGCGTGGCCAAAGGAATGCATCCGGCATACCCTACGGGTTACAGCTATGTGATGAACTACGCTTATGATTTTTCCCCCCATGAATAGAAAAAAGGTCGCTCAATTGCGACCTTTACAGTGATTCCGCCAGGATTCGAACCTGGGACCCACAGCTTAGAAGGCTGTTGCTCTATCCAGCTGAGCTACGGAACCCAATATGTCAGCAAGTCTTCTTTTTCAGAAAAATTGTGCTGCAAAGATACAACTTATCCCGCATTTGTCCAAAAAAGGGACCTGTAACTGAACAGGTCCCTGCTGAAAACATACACGTAAAAAAAACAACAGCTTAGGTGTTTATTGGGTGTGAAAGCTGATCCGAATGATCTGCAGAGGTCAACCGAGCACTCAATCCTTCACGCATCTCACAGACAATCCGTAATGCTTTCGGTAGATATGCCTTAGCATATGGGATTCGTCGTATGTAAACAGAAAGTTTCTGGCAAAATCTGGATCGTCATGTTCATCACCGGTCCAGAAATAACCGGTAGTTTCCCGGTTAAAAAATACACCGTGAATTCTTGCCCCACCCGGACGGGCTGAGAACCCAGAGATGTTTGTGGCACCCTCGTTGGGTTCACGCCAGTAACCATCGCCGTCCTCGGCAGTGCCTGTTTCCTTTAACGGGCCACCAGCCACACCAAAGCCGCCAAAATGATCACGGAGATCCTGCACCTCCTGATCGGTTGGCATCCTCCACCCTTCCGGACACAACCCTCGCTCGTCGGCCACTGCATACCAATTATACAGCCGTCCGTAAATGGAGTCCCACTGTGGGTCATCATTAAAATAAGCCCAGGCCCCATGGGTAAGGTCAGTCCATTCATCTTCATCATAACCATAAGCGATATCTGAACCATCCCGGTATTTTCGCGTCGTGAGATTCTCAGTCATCCACCATAAGTCATTGATCAATTTCGTTTCATACACGTTTCCGTCCACATCGGTGACCGTCCCTGTAGTATCGCTCTCTGAAAGCGTGGTAACCGCAAGCTGATCGCTGAATGTCGTACCGATGCCATTGGTCGCAAAAGCACGGAAATAATAGGTGGTTGATTCCTCCAGGTCTTCAAAGGTGGAGGAATAAGTGCCTGCACCTGCACCTGCCTCCACCACCTCATCATCAAATCCAGGGTTTTCCTCTTCCCCCCATACAAACCCCCTTTCTGTCACGTGGGCACCGCCATCATCAGTGATTTCCGCGTGAACGATTATCTGAGAGGCAGTGACACCACTGGTCGAAGTGATTTCCAGGGCAGGTGGAAACAAATCAGTATCTCCAAAAGAAACACTGACCCACTGTGGAAGTCCGTTCTTGACCAGCAAGGCCTGGTTTTCATCACCGACAGGCAATCTTGCCCACGCATCTTCATGGTAGAACAACAAATCCCCCTCCTGAGCACCTTCAATGGCAATATACTGGCTTAAATCCGGAGCATTCTCCAGGTCCCCGTAGTCGCCACTAAAACTATCGGCAGCTGTGAGCGAATGCAGGGCATAGGGAACACTCATGAGCTGGCTGGTGCCCATGGTTTGAAACTGCTGGCCTCCATCGGCATCCATCGCAACCTCAATATAATAAGTTGCTGCCCCCCACTCAATCGCAGAAAAATCTCCAGTACGGGAATCACCGGTACCAATGATGAGCTGGATCAATCCGTGTGCATTGGTTTCCGGGAAAAACAATTCTTCATACACAACAGCCCCATCCGGACTGTCTTTCAGCAACTGAATCTGAATGCCAATTTCCTGGTTAACCAGGGGCTGCCCACTGTCATCCCTGGCTACCGCCTGGTAGTTAAATCCCCCGGGCGGCTGCGCCTGCATCGATACATTCAGAAAAATAATTGCGACAATTGAAAGTAATAACCTTTTCATTACGTTAGCATTTATAGTTCACACAAGTATTTGGCAAAATCTGATTACAAAGTAAAGCTGAAAACAGCAGCCATACAATACCAGCCAGGGTGTAATTTACTGAGATCATCTCTACCCTTTGGAAGGTATTTTACCTGATAATCATCATTTTTGCTTCATTATTTGCTGTTGAGTGCATATTTTTGTATTCGGGATCAACACCGCTTAGCAAATGATGTATACCACAATGCCCCAACACATAACCAGCAACTTGCGAATTTTATTATTATTGCTGTTTGTTTTTGCTTTTATTGGTGAGCAGCAAGCTGATACCTATCAGATTGATTACCACGTTTCGGAAGATTTTTCTGCAAATATGCTTCCCGTCGACAGCCTGATTCGCATTGGGCAGGAGTTGTTATATGCGGATCCCGAACAGTCAAAACAAGCGGCGGAAGCAGCACTGAAACAGGCAAATATCGAACAGGAAGCACGTTGGGAGATCCGGGCGAGCAACCTGCTGGGATCCATCTATGAAGTCCAGTCGCGCCATGATTCCGCATTGTATAATTTCTTTCACGCTCACCACATTGCTGCACAACTGGAAGATAATGAACAACTTGGAAACAGCTGCAACAACATCGGCGTAACCTACTGGAGAATTGGCAACTACAAGGACGCATTGATCTATTTCTTTCAGGCACTGGATTATTATGACCTGGGAGGTTACGAGGGGTCAAAGGCCAACACCCTGAACAATATTGGATTGATATACGGTGACCTGGACAATTATGAAAAAGCGCACGATTATTACTGGCAGGCCTTTGATGTATACCACGAGTTGAATGACAGCATCAAAATGGGTGCTGCGCTGACCAATATTGGCACCGCCCATCTCAACCTGGAGCAGCCCGACTCTGCCCTGCACTTCCTTTACGAGTCTCTTGAGATCAAAGAAGCCACAAATGACCTGTATGGACAGTGCATTTCTTTGGAAGGCATTGGAAATGCATGGCTATCCCTGGCATCATATGACCAGGCATCTGCTTATTTTTCAAAAGGGACCGCCATTGCAAAGGATATCGGTTTTGAAAACGGAAAAGCATCTTCGCTCTTAGGGATGGCCAAGGTGCAGTTTAAGCAGGGAGATGCGGAAGCAGCCTTTGACCTTGCCAACGATGCCCTGCAAATTGCCGGACAAACCAGCAACATGAAAATGCAGTACCTCGCGCACCAAATCATTTCAGATATCTATGAGGCTAATGGATATCCCACACAAGCGCTCAAGCACTACAGGCTCTATAATGAAATAAAAAGCGAATCCATCAACAAAAACCGCTTGCACCAGGTCTACAACCTGGAGATTCAACATGCTGCAGAAAAGAACCTTCGTGAGCTTGAAAAACAGGAGTTGCTGTTAAGCAGAAAAAACACCATGCTGATATTTGTGTCTGTCAGCTTTACTGCCGCATTAATCATTATTTTTCTCTTATACAGGCTCCATTTGAATAAAATCAGGCAGAAGGAACGAAACCAAAAAGCGGCCTCCAGGCTAAAGATGACAGAGGAGCGTACCAGGGCGGCACTTGAAGCGGAAATCAATGAAAGGAAACGATTGGGCTTCGAGCTGCATGATGGCGTTGGTCCGCTGTTGTCCCTCGCAAAAATGAATATAGCCGCGCTGTTGAAAAAAGAAAACCTGCATGCAGATAAGCGCAAAAGCATGCTGGAAAATACCCGGGGCACCATTCTGGAAGTGTTAAAAGAGATGCGTCAGATTTCAAATAACATGGCTCCTCTTATTCTGTTGGAAAAAGGACTGGAGGCTGCAATTAAAGACCTCGTGGCCAAAATGGACACAAGCAGTCAGTACAGGATCAGCCTGGACATCACAGGGCTGCATGAGGATATGGAGCCATATATCAAACATGCGATATATCGTAGCCTCCAGGAAGTTCTGAACAACGTGATACGCCATGCCCAGGGCACAGAAATACATATTCAGCTTATTCAAAACAAGGAAGACCTGACGGTAATGGTCGAAGACGATGGCAAAGGATTCAACCCCGGCATCATCGATCAAAAGAAGGGCATTGGGTTAAAAAGTGCAATCAGCAGAATCCAGGGGTTAAAAGGAGAGTTCCTGATTGACAGTGCTGAGGGAAGGGGCACCATTATTACGATTATCGTTCCATTCGTGAAACAACTACAGATAGCATGAACAGAATCAAAACATACCTGATAGACGATCATAAATTGTTTGTCGAGGGAATTTCCTCCTTGCTGGAAGAAGAGCCCACCATTGAACTGATTGGCTACTCCTATTCAGCCAGTGAATTTCTGGAAAAACCGGATGCGCTTGAGGCAGACGTGCATCTGATTGATATCAACATGCCGGAAATATCTGGTGTGGAACTCACAAGGATGATCAAAGATATCCGGCCCGAGGCAAAAATACTGGCGCTCACCATGTATCACGATTTTGAATACGTCGAACGGATGATCAAAAGCGGCGCTGATGGTTATATTCTGAAGGCAGCTGACCTGCACGAGTTGGTGGATGCCATCCGGGCTGTATATAAAGGAGAGAAGTTCCTGGGACATGAAATCAATGAGGTGGTATTTCACAAAATTGGCAGCCTGGAAGCCCTCGAGTCGTCGGCCAAAAAAACTTCCAAAAGCTTGCTTACGGTCCGCGAAAAAGAAATACTTGCACTGGTTGCCAAAGAGCTTTCCAATACAGATATTGCGAACAAGCTCTACATCAGCGAGCGTACGGTAGAAACACACCGCAAGAACATCTTCTCCAAAACCGGTGCAAAATCCATTATTGGACTGATCCGCTATGCCGTAGAGAACGACATTGTTTCCTTTGACAAAAAATAGATTGGCCATTCCGCCGGACAGATTCTGCAGGTCAAAAAAAGGGCCACCCGCTAGTCAGGGCAGCCCTTTTTCATTAATCTATGAGCGCAAGAAACAAATTTCTTACCTGTTCACCTGGATTCTGTGTGTTACCACACCATCCTCGGTGGTTAACTGGATGAAGTACATGCCCGAATCAAGGCCGCCGACATTGATCTGATGTTGTGCGGCTTTTACCTGTGCCTGGTAAACCACCTGGCCAAGCATATCCACCATTCTTAACTGGTTGATATTGGAGCCGGACTCAATGTGCAGCACATCGCGCGCGGGGTTCGGGTAAATGCTCACCTCGATCAACTCCGTATCAATGACCATGACTTCATCATCCGTGAAGCCGAAGTGGTCAACCACTTCCATGTCGCCAGTGACTTCAACCACGCGGTTGTCACCGCCTTCCCATTCGCCACCATCCCAGCCGTCGCCGATCAATTCAGAGAAGTACTTATATTCATAGGTGCCGGCCTCCAGGTGGAGGGTAATGCCATAGGTCATCGGATCTTCATCAATCCAATCAAGCACCATGTCATCGTGGGCAGGGTCCGGTTCTGTCCAGCCAAACATCTCACCGGTCATCATGATGTGATGCATCTCCGGGTCGAAGCCTTCAAGGATGCCATGTTCGAAAGCCAAGTCGAGGTCTACGTGGAAGGTTACTGCATAAGTTTCGATATCCGCTCCCTCTTCGATGTGGAAATCGATGGTGATGATATCGGAGCTGCCGGTCGTATATACCGACTGTACACCAGCGGTATGATCCCCTTCCGGAAGACCAGTAAAGAAGTATTCGGTATCCATGACCTCTTCAGCGACCATATCGTCGTTCAGGAACACATTGAATCCGTGGAACGCCCTGGATGCAGTTGCGCCAGGCATGGTGAATGCAGATCCGTCGCGGG
>PUOJ01000023.1 GCA_003552075.1 Bacteroidales bacterium | reverse complement strand
GTTGCGGATGAGGTTTTCGCCACCTACCTGGAACTCTTCGGGCAGAATGTACCAGGGGCCATGCAAGAGGCGGTTTTCCCTGGTCAGCTGAATGATGCGCTGTTCGTTCTGGGGCCTGATCTCCAGGTAATCCTTCAGCACAATGCTTTGGCTGTCGAGGTGAAAAGCCCGGTATTCAGGCTCAGACTCCAGGATGTCGAGTACGGCGTCTATCATGTCTGTCAGCATCTGACGGTTTCGCTGATAGGGGAAGCGCCACTCCCTGTCCCAATGTGTGTTTGATATGATGTGGTATACCTTGTTATTGCTCATGTGTATGCTATTTGTCAAATTGTTAACATTTGAAAACCCTTGGCTATATTGGCTTGTTGCTATTGGCCATGATTTTTCATGTCCATTTCCCCTGATCAGCTGTCAGCGAAAAAGAGCCCATATTCCAAAATGGCCTGTGGGATGCCGTGTGGCAGGATGTGTGTGGCCGCACCCAGGTCATGCGATGCGGTTTGTGCAAAAGGCACGGCCACACAGCATCCGATCCCTGCAGCCCTGATGGCCACAGTGCCGCTTTGGCTGTCCTCAAAGCCAACGACCTTATCGAAATCTTCGGGTTGTATGCCTGCATGGTGCAATGCCAGGCTGTAAAGGTCCCGGTGTGGCTTTAACCTGATCTCACTTGAATCGGATGCGGTCACAAATGCATCATATACCCGATGATAATCCTCACAGGCCTGAAGTATGAGATCTTTGCGTGCATTGCCAAGCGAACTTTTAGCGATTACTTCGGATACCTCGCGCATCACTTCTCCCATCACGATATCCGCCTCGTAAAAAATAGATGAGGTGACCAGGCCAAGCTTTGCAGGCGACTGCTCAAATGCCTTGCCCATTTCAGTGACCTTGTGCTTCAGGACCCGCTTTTTTTCTTCAGGAACGGGTTTGCCGGTGCTTGTCTCATACTCGCCGATCAGGATATCAGCCAGGTGATGAGCCTCTGCTCCCAGCCATCCCTTCACCAGTGGAATCACCAGGGGAATGCCGGGCATGGGGGCGATCAGCTTGCCGGTAAGATCCTTAAGCTCCGGTATTTCTTCCTTTATCTTTCCGGCATCGCCTTCACCCAGGCGTGCCAGGATGCGATGGTATTCCGCATAGTAGATGTCGATGCCCATGCCGGTCAGCATCGAAAAACCGGGATCAGGAATCTTTGCAGCATATTTGCTGATGAGTGTTTCGCATTCACTCCCTGCCATGATCTCATCCACCATAGGTGCCATGCCCAGCTTTTTGATGTGCTGCACGACCTCATTTTTCCGTGCCTCATCCTGCCCATTTACCAGGGTGCTCACGGCAGCCGCAATGAAGGCATGGATGGTTTCATCTTTTGCAATGAGCTCACTGTACTTTTTCAACAGGTATTCCACATGTTTGGTGGTGCTGTTTCCGATGATGTGCTCCAGGTCCTCGGCGCGATCAATGCCACCCCAATCCTCCCGGCTGAGCTTCCCGCTCATCCGGCGAAGCATCATTTCAAGCGAATGAATGCACAGCACCTCTGTGGTAGTGGTGGTGCCATCCATGTCCATCAGTATGGCTTTTAGTTCAGCTAGATGCGGATTTGGTGAGGCAAGCGGATAATATTCCCTCGGGGGGTACACATAGGAAGGGTTATGGACTTCGGCGAATTCGCCATCGTGTTTTTTCAGGATGTGGACCACATGATCAAAACTGCGTAACATAATCGATACTTGTTTATTTATCTATTCCTTGTAAAAAAAGACCAGCCAGGTCGTATACGATTTACATGTAATCAGAGAGTAATGCCTCTCCGGCACGGAGTAAATCTCCGACCTCATCGGCGGATTCGCCTTCCGCATAAAACCTGATCACCGGCTCTGTTTCTGATACCCTGACAAGAAGCCACCGTGGATTGCCCTGCAGCTTCAGCTTCATTCCGTTTATCAGGCCCCTGCTGTTGGTGTATGATTGCATTTGTACAACGTCCACATGGCCCACTCTTTTGGGAGGTGCTTTTGTCATCCGCGACAATGCCTCATGGCGGGCCGGGTCATTGTTTCTTACATCTGTTCTGGCATAATGGATGTGTCCATGCTGCAAGCGTTTTTCCCTGATAAATGATTCAAGGCCATTGGCGCCTGCGCTGCCCATCATTTCCAGGAAAAGAAGTGCGGAAAAAATGCCGTCACGATCCGGAATGTGCTCCTTAAAGCCAAATCCTCCCGACTCTTCTGCCCCAAAGGCGGCATTTTTCTCCAGCATGGCCTCTGCAATGTACTTAAAGCCTACCGGGACATCCACTGCTGCGGAAGGCTTGCGATCGGACAGGTTGCTAAGCTTATCACTGACCGATGCCGTTTTTATGATGGGTCCTGCCACTTTTCTTTCATTCAGATAGTAATCGGCAAGGTACAGGATGCACTCCTGTATGTTCATCCAATTGCCCGCATTGGTCATAACCCCCAGGCGGTCGGCATCGCCATCGGTGGCCAGACCGACTGAAAAATGACCTTGTCTGAGTATTTCTGCCAGCGGTTGAAGGTTTGCCTCAATGGGCTCAGCCAACCTGCCGGAAAAATCAGCAAGCGGGTCCCCATAGATGGTTTTTGCCGCTATTTGGTGCTTGCGCAGGATCCTTTCAAGGATTCTCCCTCCGGCTCCTGACATGGAGTCAATGACAACTGAAATCCCAGCTTCACGTATTGCGGAAAAGTTAATCCGTTTTTCCATATGCGCAAGATAGGGCAAGATCATGTTTGTGCGGGTGATATTCGATGTCGACCTTGTCACCTCATGCTTGTCCAGCAGGGCTTCTACCCTGGCCGTTTCCTCCGTGAAAAAAGGGCGTCCGGGGTAGGATTTGAATTTCAGGCCATTGTACGCAGCAGGATTGTGTGATGCGGTGACCATGACCCCGGCATCACATGGAGCTGCAAGGCAGATGTAAGAAACCACCGGGGTGGGGGCGATGCCCTCAGAGAGCAATACGCGTATATTGTTGCCGCTGAGTACCTCTGCAAAGGCGTTCGCAAAATCGGCGGACTGCTCGCGACCATCATATCCAATGGCTACTTTCTTCGTTTTACCGTGAAGATGCATGTAGCTGGCAAATGCCTGGGCCACGCGCTGCACACTGGCAAGGTTTACTTCCTCGCCTAGCAAGCCGCGCCAGCCATCCGTGCCAAATATGATCCTATCGGGTTTATTCACCTTTGTCCGGTTTTCATTTGTTTATATTTTTTCAACTGATTGGTTATTTGGCATATGTGATTTCAAAAGGACTGCTATTGGCTCCTGGCTTTTAGCATTTGGCTTTCTTGCCAACAGCCAATAGCTAATAGCCAAAAGCCTACTTAGTCCAAAAGGCCCGTGACAATAATTATCTCCCCTGTGTGTCAAAATTTCTGTCATGGCTTGTTTCATGCGATATTATGCGTAAGTATTTTTTCGATCTTTTCGTAAGGCACCTTGTCGATGGCAGTTTTGGACGATACGGCAAGCGCTGCCATGGCGCCGCATGCTTCCCCTGTTGCTGATGCGGTGGGCTGGATGCGCAGGGCAGCGTGCCCTTCGCGTGTTGCACCGATGCAGCGACCGGCCACCTGGAGGTTTTCGGCATCTTTCACCCTGAGCGACCTCCGTGGAATATCATACCAGGCGCCCTCCTCCAGGTCATCCATCCGGCTTTCTTCGCCCTTTTGTCCGTGGATGTCTACGCCGTAGCAGCCACGCGCCACGACATCCGGAAACTTTGCTCCATTGAGGATGTCATCGCCGGTCATCATGTACTGGGCCACGGCCCTGCGCGTCTCACGTACGCCAACCTGCACGGCGGTGTCGACAAGGTAGGCATATTCGAAACCGGGCACGTCGCGATTGAGAAAATCCACCACCTGGGCTACCTGTTTGTGGCCAACCTTTTCTGCTTCCGTGAGCGATGCCGAGGTAGACGGATCAATGCCCAGGATGTTGGTAGTGTTGAATGCCCCTTCGCCCGACTCGGGCAATGTAGTGAAAAATACGTAGTCTACATCTTCCGGAAAGCGCTTTTCAGCCTTGGCCTTTTCGATGAGGCCTTTGTAACCGGCAATGGAGATGATGCGGGAAAAATCATATTTAAAATCCATCCACTCCAGGAAGTCTTCAGGATGCTCCTTTGAGTAGGCGGCCGTCTTCTTTACGTCAATGCCTGCCATGCGGAAAAACAGGGTGAGGGCCTGCAACTTCCCTGTTTTCTCATCACCTTTTTCCCATGGGAAATCTCCAAGGGCTACCAGCTGCGCATCGCCGGTGGTGTCAATGAACTGATCGGCGAAAATTCGCTTCATGCCATCAGGGGTCATCAAATCCAGCGATGTGATGCGCTGCCCTTCCTTGTTCAGCCTGACCACATCCGCATTAAACTGGATGTCCACGCCATTTTCAGTGAGCAGTTCATTCGCAGCGGAGCGGAATGCCCAGGAATAGAAACCGTTGTCGATCATGCCTCCCATCCTGCGCATGCTGGCTTCCAAGTCCTTATAGATGCCCAGCACCAGGTTTTTACCACCTGTGACGGACTTCATGAAGGGAGATACCATCCCGGCAGAAGACATGCCGCCTGCAAAAGGGTAATGCTCGATGAGCAATACCGAAGCGCCCATGCTTCCAGCCCTTACTGCTGCCGATATGCCGGCAATGCCGCCACCGGCAACTACAATGTCATATTTTTTCGTTGATTGCATCATAAAACCATTTTGTGATTACTTGCGGTCGGGTGATGGCCGTGCCCGTAACTACTGCCCAGGCTCCCTTTTCAATAGCCTGCTTTGCCAGCCGGGGCGTGTTGATGCGCCCCTCTGCAATGACCGGCTTGTCTTCCCCTATGCATCCTGCCAGCTCTTCTAGGAGCTTAAAGTCAGGACCCTGAAGGTCTATGGACTTTGTCTCCGGGGTATAACCGCTTAAAGTAGTGGACACACAGTCTGCACCTGCTTCAGCACAAGCCAGTGCCTCTGATCTTGTCGCGATGTCAGCCATGACCAATGCCTGGTATTCCCTTTTGATCATACGAATGAACTCCGGGCCTGTCATCCCTTCCCGCAACCTGAACGTGCCATCCACGGCAATCATCTCGCAGCCCGTCTCCAGCAGGCCTGTGACCTCATCCCTGCTGCCTGTGATCCGTACTTCCCCATCAGGAAAGGTCGATTTAATGAGCCCTGTCACCGGCAGCGATACCTTCCTTCTTATCTCCATGATGTTTTGAACGCCCTCCGCACGTATGGCAGATGCACCACCCATCTCAGCACAAATGGCAAAAGAAGCCACGCCCTCCGGACTGTTAAAGGGTGAATCTCCCTCCGCCTGGCAGGAAACGATCAAACCATGTTTTATTGTTTCGAAAAAAGGATGCATTTTTATCTGATTAGAGAATGTCAAAATGTCGAAATGTCGAGGTGTCGCAATGTCAAATATATCGGCTCCCTGTAAGTCAACTCCTTTGCATGGCCCCTTGGCTTTGCCGGGTTCGCAAGTGACCGGTTTATATAAATTGCAGCCTGGTTACTTATTCAGTTTCAATAAGTTTTTCCCGTTAGCTCATCGCAGAGGCATCCGCAGACAGACTGCCTTCCTCCATTTTCATTTCGGGAAACACCGGTACCATCAGGATCCTTACTTGATGGTTTTTCCAGGCCTCTTTCGATAAGCGGTCGAGCTCCCGGTTAAAAGTTTTTTCTACCCCGCCACTTGCCACATTGGATACGGAGCAACTCAGGTAGGTGCCAATGGATGTTTCAAGCCTCCTGGTTACCTGGAACCTGGGCATGTCGAATGGCAATCCTGGCGTAAAAAACGCATTGATCTGTATGTTTAGGCTGCCAGCATGGCCTTCGATCCTGGAAAGTAGCTGATCATCAGACGCATCCACGATATCCTTTGCCCACAGGGCGATCTCTCCCTCCCGGCCAAAAAGGCGCAAATTATACGGGTCATCTTCGGGCTGCCGCTCCAGGGGAACCACATGAAACAGCAATGGGACCTCTTCTTCAGAAAGCATCTCCCAGCACACCCTTTTGATTGCCTCGGGATGCATGAGTATCCAATGCTTGTTGCGATAAGGAATGCCCTGTGTCAGGCCTTCGACCCTCCTTAGAAAATCTTTACGGAATCCATCCGCTTCAAAATCCACAGCCTGGAAAAGGGAGGCCAGCGACTCGGTGGCTTTCCCTCCCGGGAACCCAAATTTGCCTGCCAACAGTACTTTTTGCCCGCTGCGCCTGAGATCAATCGCCTTTTGGATTCCTGTCAGCGAGGGGCCCCAAATGATTGTGTCAAAATGATTATCCATCTCTTCTTTTGTCTTTTCGATTGCTGCGTATCATATATTTTTTTTGGTTACACCGCAGAAGGTTTTCAGGAATGCGACAAGGCAACACTCATCGCTTTCTTACTGCCATGACCACGGCAGGTTCTTCGGAGTCCATGTCTTTCAGGTCAAGTTCTACCAGCGACAATATCTGCGACAATTCAATCAGGCCGGACAAGTCAATGATCTTACCAGACACCATCACAAAGACGTCGGGCATCAGCTCACCTCCGTCGCCATAGGAGCGCAGTTCCTCCACCAGGTTGCTGATGTGGTTTTTTGCCAGGGCTACGGTAGAAGCTTCAAACTTTACATCATCAAACTTTCGTTTGATGGTGCCGTCCCTGCCGATGATCACTGCCGCCTGGCGCGTTTCTTTCATCAGGCCAAGGAAATGACTGATGTTTTTTCTGATTCCAAGCAGCGATAACAAACTTGTTTTACCAAACTCTTGAACCTCCCCGTTTTTGGCTTTCAGGGCCTGCGATGCGATATCGGCCAGTTCCTTGTCACTTAGTTCAGTCGAGCGGTCGCGGCTCTGGAGCTCACTTGAACCCAATGCCAAGGCGATTACTTTTTTGTTGGCATTGTCTACTTCTACTTGTACTTCCACCGTCTCAGGCCGGGCTCCCATGCTGATTACGGATTCAAAGGCCTGTTGCCTGATCTTGATGATGTCGTTTTCGGTGGGGTTGATCACGCTTTTTTCCACGGTGTCGCGGATCATGCCCATTGCGGCACCGATGGCGGAGATCACTTCGGCGTCGGGGGCGATCTCATGCTTCATATTCATGTACTTTGCGGCGTGTGGCACAAGCGAGCTGGCGCCCCCACCACCCCCGTACAACACAGCGAAACCCTTGTCGAGCTTGTACTCCCTGATCAATGAGCTGATGATCTGCTCCACCTTCTGCGAGGTGTTGCGCAGGATGTCTTCGGCCAGCTTTCCCGGCTCCATCTGCATCTTGCGGGCCACGCTTTCCACCACGCTGGTCACCGCATCCATGTTTGCGGCGCCATGACCCGTTTCTTTAACCAGCCCCAAATAATAAGAAGCTTCAGTAGGGGTGATGGCATAGTCCCCTTCCGCTTTCTTTATCTTCAGGTAGTCATCTGGGTCGCCCTTTTTGGGCTGCATGCGTTCGATTTCGATGTCGGAAAAATCTGTATACTCCGTATAGGCAGCATAAGAGAGGTTGGCTATGTGTGCGCTTCGCGGCCCGACATCTGCAATTTTGTTTTTGTCAATGCGGGGTATGGACCCACCGGCCACGCCGATGGTTCTTACGTCGATGGTTTTTACGCTAAGCCGGTTGTTGCCGATCTGGGCTGTTTTCACCTGGGGCATCCCGTTTTTGATGACACAGATGTCGGTAGACGTTCCCCCGACTTCCACGAATATGCCGTCCGAGATGCGGGCATACATCAGGCCTGCTGCCACCCCGGCGGCCGGACCGGATAGCATCGTGAGAATGGGTCTTTTGCGCATTTCGGTGATGTCCATGATGCCTCCGTCAGACCGCATCACCATCAGCTGTGCGTCAATGCCGCTTTCCCTGACGGCAGCTTCAGTCATGTTGGCTGTCTCGATCATCTTTGGCATCATGCTGGCATTGACGATTGCCGTACGGGTGCGCACCTTGATGCCATAGAGTTCTGAGAGGTCGCAGGCTGCAGTGCCCATAAAGCCCATTTCACCGGCTACTTCCACCACCATTTTTTCGTGGTCGTTGTTGTCCGGGCCAAATGCTTCGGTAGCCACAAAGACGGATGCCCCTTCACGGTGGAGCTCGCTGATCACCTCCCTGACCTGCTCCTTCGTAACTTTTTCGGCGGTATTGATGTACCTGAAATGCACAGGTAGCAGCTTTCCGGGGGCGAGCAAGACATCATCGAGAAAGGCCTGGCGCCTGGCCAGGCGGCCCTCCAGCCCCTTGCCCAGGGCGATGATGCCCACAGGGTCCACGTCTCCCTCCAGCAAGGCGTTGGTGGCTTGCGTGGTGGAGTGGGCGATGAGGGTAACTTCTTCAGGCTGTATTTTTGCCTCTTCGATAAGGTTGAGCATGGAGGAAACCACACCTTCGGCCACGCCCTTTTCTGCATTGTGCGTGGTGGGCACACAGGCCTTGCCGACTATCGAGAAATCCTCTACGTTTACGGCAACGGCATGCGTAAAAGTGCCTCCAACATCTATTCCTATCT
>PUOJ01000114.1 GCA_003552075.1 Bacteroidales bacterium | reverse complement strand
GTTTTCAGCTTCCTGCACAAGCTCACCTACACCAAAGCTTGACACGAACTGCGGCAGTACCACGGAAAGATTAAACAGGCCCATATAGAGTCCCATGCGCGACTGGGAGATTTTCTGCGACATGATTGCAAAAGGCAGGCTGATGGTAGCTGCCCAGCCGATACCTACAATGGCCATGAGTGCGTAGATCGCAGCCGGGGCAAACCCAAACTGCAATATGCTTAAATAGCCGAGCGTCATGATGGTGATGCTCACCGCGTGTGTTCTGACCCGTCCAAATCGTGCTGCAAGCGGTTCAAGTATCAATACCGGGATGATCGCCGCCACCAGGTTGAGCGAGAAAAAACTCCAGTTTACGATGCGCCCGATGGTGTCGTCTATCTCCTGTAAACGTGCCGATTCGAGTACACCGTTTTCACCATTTTCCAGGAGGACAGGATCAATGTCTACATCAGCCAGTTCGGGAACGCGAAACCGCACGAAGGCAAAAAGGTAGATGAACATTGTCTGCACGCCGATCCAGGTGAAAGAGTGTGCTGCAAGCACTTTCCTGAATCCAATCAACCCATCTTTTTCACGGGAAATGCCATTCTCCTTCTGCGTCATGGTGATCACCACCACCACAATGGTGAGCAGGGCACATACTATTTCCAGGCCATAATAGGGTATATCAGGAAACAGGCCAAGCCTGCGGAAAATGCCATAGAACGCATAAAGCAGAAAGCCCCAGAGAGGCAGAATGGTCTTCATGATTTCGTAAAGTGAAGCTTCATTTACCTTTTCCTTCTTGTTTTCTGCTTCTGCCTTGCTGGCGGCTGCAGCTGACTCATCGTCCTTACCATATTGTCCAAGATACCTGGGTTCCTTGATAAAAAATGGTGGTACAACGGAAAATAGAAAAACCAGTATGACACCGAAATAGATGAGCACATAGTTGCCCCATATGGCACCGATCAGGTAGGCCAGTACGCCAAAACTGCCCGAAACCGTCTGCATCCAGGTATATCCTTTGGTCCTGGGCCGCCCTTCGGGTGTGACGTCCGCGATGATGGCCCGGGTAGGGTTAAAGCTGATGTTGATGGCCAGGTCAATACTTAGCGACACTACGATTGCAATCCCCAGCACGCCTTCCAGGCCCAATCCGGCCTGGATGATGCCTATGTTTGGAAGGGCAAGCAAGCCCAACGCTGCCAGTACGCCACCTACAAGGATAAACGCCCTGCGACGGCCATTCATGATCCACACGTTGTCGCTGATGATTCCCACCACGACCTGTCCGATGATGCCTGCCAGGGGGCCAGTCGCCCATACCAGGCCGATGTCGCTGATCTCCAGCCCGTATTTTGTACTTAAAAGCCAGCTTAAAGCCGCAATTTGCACCGCCAGGCCAAAGCCCATTGCCGTAGCCGGCAGGCTCAGCATGGCATAAAACGCGTTCGTAAGGTTCTTTTGAAATGGTAACATGGGCTATTTTTTTATGATCGTAAATGTACAAATTTTGCAGACTGACAAAATAAAAATTTTCCGGATTCACACAGACTTTTGTTCTGTCCATGCTGCAGTGTAAAATCGTGTTGCCATGATGCCGCCCGGCTTATCAGGCAAGTTATTTAACTGAAAGTGAAAAGCTGCGCATGATTGGGGATGGTTGTCCATGAACAATACACGTTAGCCATCATTGCACCTGTTATGTAATTACAGCGGAAAGCATTATTTTTGCAATGTAATCAGCCATTATGATCGTACCGGGAATCTTACTGTTTGGAATAAGCGGCGGAGAGATATTGATGCTCATCCTGCTGGTGCTGCTGTTGTTTGGTCCGAAAAAAATCCCGGAGATAGCCCGCATGCTTGGAAAAGGGCTCGGCGAGGTACGCAAAGTGCAGCGCGAGATCAATGCTGAGATTCATCGATACTCTTCTGAGGTAGAGGGAGAGGTCCGGAAAATGGAGTCAGAGGTCAAAAAAGAGGTTGAAGCCTTTAAACATACCCCTGCCCAGGAAGACCAACAAAAGAAATCACAAACAACAGCAGAGCAAACCAGGACATCCCCGGATGATCAGACTAAAACTGAAGATCCTACGGCAAGTGAAGATGATTCTGACCTGCCTTATCCTTACAGGGACAAAAAGAAAGATCAAAAATCCAATGAAGCGTAAAGCATCCTGCAATTATTTGCAATCTGCTCCGTTTTTAGGATGGAAGTGTTGAAACGTGTGAATCCATGCCATACATGCATAAGCTAATCAAGCTTTTTTTTATTCTTTTGGTGATCATGGTGGTATCAGGTCATGACGCCCATGGCCAAAACCGTCGCTTGGAGCGTGCAGAACGCGCTTTTGAGCTTCAGCAATACCATGAGGCCATTGACCTCTACCGGCGTGTCCTGGACAGGCTGGATCGCAGCGAGAGGGAAAAAACCGCTGAGCTGACCTTCAAGTTGGCACTTTGCTATAGTTACACCAATAACCACCGCATGGCGGAATCCTGGTTCCGCAGGGCCATTCGTATAGACTATCCCGATCCGGTTGCCTATTTATACATGGCGCAGGCCAAGATGTACAATGAGAAATATGAAGAAGCCAGGGAAACCTTCAAGACCTACATGGAAAAGGTGCCGGATGACTGGCGGGGTCCCAGGGGATTGGCTTCCATTGAACTGGCCATGGAGCTAAGGGAACGATACGAGGATTATGATGTAGAGCCGGTGCGGCTTTTTAACTCCCCGGCCGATGACATGACCCCTGCATATGGTGACCACCGGGGTACCACCCTCATATTTGCCTCTTCGCGAGATGATGCATTGGGACGCGATGAAGACCCCTGGACCGGAAACAAGCATAGTTCATTTTTCATCACCCACGCAGATCGTGCAGGAAACTGGGACCGGCCTTCCCTGCTGGACGAAGGCCCCATCAACACGGAATATAATGAAGGCGCGCCCTCTGTAAATGCTACGGCAACAGAAATGTTCTTTACAAGGTGTACAAGGGCAGAAGATGTGAGCATGGGCTGTCGCATCTTCAGGGCCTCACGGGATGGCGCAAACTGGACAAATCCACAGGAAGTGCCACTCACAGAAGACAGCCTTGTCACCGTGGGGCATCCGGCGATCAGCCCCGACGAGCTTGACCTGTACTTTGTAAGCAACATGCCGGGAAGCATTGGTGAGCGGGACATATGGGTTGTTTCCCGATCAACCCCAAATGATGCGTTCGGGTCACCTGAAAACCTCGGAGAAGTTATCAATACCAAAGGAAATGAAATGTTTCCCTATGTACATGAAGACGGCTCACTTTACTTTTCCTCTGATGGTCATCCCGGAATGGGAGGACTGGATATATTCAGGACCACTTATAGGGGAGGAGAATGGTCAGAACCGGAAAACCTTGGGCCACCATTCAACAGCGCTGCAGATGACTTTGGCATTGTATACAAGCCGGGGCGGGAAGAGGGTTTTTTTAGTTCAAATCGTGGACGCAGAGGCATTTACGACATCTATTCCTTCTATCAGGCCCCGGTTGAATTCCGGATCAGTGGGACAGTGATCGACGACAGCACGCAAACTGCTGTGGCCAACGCCAATGTGCAACTTGTCGGCTCCGATGGTTCGCTTGTGCAACAAGAAACGGAATCTGACGGCACCTTCCTCTTTGATGAGACACTGGTAAGGGAAAACACCGATTATGAGATCCTGGTGAACAAGACCGGCTATTTTTCTGCAAGGACCAATGAAACCACCCGAGGCCTGGAGAGAAGCCATGAATTTGAATTGGAAATGGGCATTGCACCCATACCTGTAACGGCCATCGAGCTGCCTGAGATTCTCTATGAATTTGACAGCTGGGAACTCCAGACCCAGTTCAAGGATTCGCTCAATGGCCTGGTACAAACCCTCGAAGACAATCCACATATTGTCATTGAACTGGCATCGCATACCGACAGCAGGGGTACCCATGAATACAACGATACCCTGTCGCTGCGAAGGGCCGAGGCTGTCGTAGACTACCTCGTAGAACAAGGCATCGAGAATGAAAGAATTGAAGCAGCCGGTTACGGCAAACGTGCGCCCAGGGTGCTTGAAAGGGATATGGAAAGAAATGGCTATCTTTTTGAAGAAGGAACGGAACTCACCGAAGAATTTATCGAATCCCTGGAGTCCGAGGAGATGCAGGAAATTGCTCACCAGATGAACCGGCGTACCGAGTTCAGGGTGCTGAGGGAAGACTATGAGCCCCCACCGGAAGAAGAGACAGAGGGAGCCGAAGAAGTTACACCGATGGAAGAAACGGAAAGAAGTGAAGATCTTCGGGAAGAAGACATGCACGGAAGGGATGATCAGCAAGAGCGGGATGATCTTTCTGCGGGCGACATATCAGAAGGAAACAGATAATGGAAACTTACCGGCGCAGAGGCGTTTCCCCGGATAAGGAGGATGTGCACAAGGCCATCAGCAAACTCGATAAAGGCCTTTACCCGAAAGCGTTTTGCAAGGTCATTCCTGACCACCTGGTCGGCTCATCAGACCATTGTACCGTCATGCATGCCGACGGAGCTGGCACCAAATCATCGCTTGCCTGGTTGTACTGGAAAGAGACCGGAGATCTTTCAGTGTGGGCAGGCATTGCCCAGGACGCCGTGGTCATGAACCTCGACGACCTCCTTTGCGTGGGAGCGACCGACAATATCCTCCTATCATCCACCATTGGCAGGAACAAAAAACAGATTCCCGGCGAGGTTATCCGGGCAATCATTGAAGGCACCCACGCATTCCTGGAAAAATTACATACACATGGCATTGATGTCACACTTACCGGCGGCGAAACGGCTGATGTAGGTGATCTGGTGCGTACCATTATTGTTGACTCCACAGTGACGGCAAGGATGCCTCGCACACAGGTGATCGACAATGGCAATATCCAGGAAAATGATGTCATCATCGGCTTGGCATCCCATGGACAAACCACTTACGAGGATACCTATAACAGTGGAATAGGCAGCAACGGGCTAACCTCAGCAAGACATGACATCTTTGCCCACCGGTATGCCCGGGATTATCCGGAAAGCTATGATACCAGCCTGGACCAGGAAGTTGTCTATACGGGCACTTCGCTTCTTACTGACAGGTTACCCGACATGCCGCTCAACATGGGAAAGATGGTGTTAAGTCCTACGCGTACCTATGCACCTGTCGTAAAAGAGATTCTGGACAAATACCGCGGCCATATCCATGGGATGGTGCATTGCAGCGGGGGAGGCCAAACCAAGATTCTGCACTTCATTGATGACCTGCACGTGATCAAAGACACACCATTTGACCCGCCACCACTGTTTCGCCATATACAGCAGACCACATTGACCCCATGGAGGGAAATGTACAAGGTGTTTAACATGGGCCATCGCCTTGAAATATATCTGAGGGAAAAAAACGTGGCGCAAGAGATCATTGATCTTTGCGCAGCATACAACCTGGAGGCCAAGATCATTGGCAGCGTGGCATCTTCAAAAAAGAAAAAGCTCTCGATCGCAGGTCCTGATGGCAGGATCATTTATCCCTGAGATTACTTCAACCCATTTTTGTACCTTTGCAGGGCATAAAAACATTCACCATGCTATTGGAGAAATTAGAGGCTATCAAGGAACGCCATGATGAGGTGGCTAAGCTCATTGCTGATCCGGAAGTGATTGCAGACATGAAGCGGTATATCAAACTCAGCAAGGAATATAAAGACTTGGAGCCCATCGTGGAAGCGCAAAAAACATACAAAAACGTACTCGATAACATTACCTCCACCAAGGAGATCCTGGGCAATGAGAAAGATCCGGAGTTTAAGGAGATGGCGCGCATAGAGCTTGATGAGTTACAGAAAAAGAAAGACAGCCTTGAAGAAGAGATTCGTTTGTTGTTGATTCCCAAGGATCCCCAGGACGATAAAAATGCCATCGTGGAAATCCGTGCAGGTACTGGTGGTGATGAGGCAGCCATTTTTGCCGGGGATTTGTACCGGATGTACAGCAAGTTTTGTGAGTCAAAAAAGTGGAAGACAGAGCTTGTCGACATGAATGAGGGTACCTCAGGAGGGTTCAAGGAAGTGATTTTTAACGTCTCTGGTGAAGGGGTTTATGGCATACTAAAATATGAATCCGGCGTACACAGGGTGCAGCGTGTGCCTCAGACCGAGACCCAGGGCAGGGTGCACACCTCTGCTTCGACGGTTGCCGTGCTGCCTGAAGCGGATGAGTTTGATGTGGAGCTCAAACCCGCAGACATCAAAAAAGAAACGTTCTGTTCATCGGGACCAGGAGGACAGTCTGTCAACACCACCTATTCTGCTGTACGACTTACGCACGAGCCGTCAGGCATTGTGGTGTCGTGCCAGGATCAAAAGTCGCAGATCAAAAACATGGAAAAGGCCATGAAAGTGCTTCGCAGCAGGCTCTATGACATGGAGTACAAAAAATACCTGGATGAGATCTCTTCCAAGCGCAAGACCATGGTTTCTACCGGAGACAGGTCCGCAAAGATCAGGACCTATAATTTTCCGCAGGGAAGGGTTACCGACCACCGCATAGGCCTTACCATGTATAATCTGTCGGCCGTGATGGACGGAGACATCCAGGAGATCACCGATGCCTTGCAGGTAGCAGAAAACGCTGAGAAGCTTAAGGAAGGGGTATCCTGAACCATGAACAAACAAGAGCTGGTCAATGCCATCAGGGCAAAAAAGTCATTTTTGTGTGTCGGGCTGGATCCGGACATGGATATGATCCCCCCTGCAATAAGAAATGATTACACCCACCCACTCTTCGAATTCAACCGGATCATTATCGATGCCACCATCGACCTTGCAGTGGCGTATAAGCCCAACATCGCCTTTTATGAATCTAGTCGGGGATGGGAAAGCCTGGAAAAAACCATGGCATACCTCCAGTCGCATCCTGCGGGGCCCGTGTTCACTATTGCAGATGCGAAACGTGCAGATATCGGGAATTCTTCGATTCAATATGCAAAAACCTTCCTGGAAAAGCTTGATTTTGATGCAGTAACAGTAAACCCTTACATGGGTTACGACTCGGTAAAACCTTTTCTTGAGATACAGGGAAAGTGGGCGATCATTCTTGCCCTGACTTCCAATCCGGGTGCCGCTGACTTTCAGACACTCGACTGCATACCTATTAAGCAGCAACATGCAAAGGGCACCAGCAATCATATGCAACTTCACCAGGCTGTTGTTGAAACATGCCTGCAATGGGGGAGTGCTGAAAATACGATGTTTGTGCTGGGCGCAACCCGTCCGGAATCCCTTGCTGCCATTCGCAAGATCGCCCCGAATCATTTTTTTCTGATCCCCGGAGTGGGTGCCCAGGGAGGTAAACTTGAAGAGGTTGTTGCACAGTGTATGAATGGGGAGGTTGGTATCCTGGTAAATAGCTCACGCGGAATCATTCATGCTTCCCGGGATGATGATTTTGACATCAGGGCGCGTGAGGCAGCCAGCCGCCTGCAGCAACAGATGGAAATGATGCTTGACACGCGTTGACATTATATGGTCTTCACGTGCTGATATGTCGAATGGCTGTGAAAATACCCATACACAGGATATAAGTATGATACGTGAAAACACACATAAAATATTGATGATTTGAATTTTAAAGATTTTAATTTCGATCCGCGCCTGATGGATGGCATTGAAGCCATGCAGTTTACCGAGGCCACACCCGTACAGGAGCAGGTCATCCCTGAAATATTGAAAGGCAGGGATGTGATTGCCTGCGCACAGACCGGAACAGGAAAAACCGCTGCATTTCTTTTGCCTGTCATTCATCGGATCATCACGAGCCAGGATAAACAGCAGGATCGTATACGGGCAATGGTCATCGTGCCTACCCGGGAACTTGCCGTGCAGATATCCCAGCAAATGGAAGGCTTTGGGTATTTTACCCCGGTAAGCTCACTCGCCATATATGGTGGAGGTACCGGTGAGGTGTATGCTGCTGAAAAGAAAGCACTTATCAGCGGTGTAGACCTTGTGGTGTGCACGCCAGGGCGGATGATCAGCCACCTGAACCTGGGCTATTCAGACTTTAGCGGACTGGAGTTTCTAATCCTTGATGAAGCTGACAGGATGCTGGACATGGGCTTTCACGACGACATCATGAAGATCATATCCTTTCTTCCCAAAAAAAGACAAAGCTTATTGTTCTCTGCAACCATGCCTCCCAAAATCAGGGAACTAAGCCGCAAGATCCTGCGCAACCCGGCAGAGATCAATATCGGCTTGTCCACGCCACCTGAACAGATCAGCCAGGAAGCCTACCCAATGTATGAAGACCAAAAGCTCCCGGCTGTAAAATGGCTTGTTCAGGACGAACGGATGAGGAGCATCCTGATTTTCAGCGACACCAAATCAGGCGTTAAACAGCTGGCCAGGGACCTGAAAAAGAACAGGGAATCCGTGGAAGAAATCCACTCAGACCTGGATCAGTCCGTGAGGGAAGAGGTGATGAACCGGTTTAAAGCCAGGAAAACACGTATCCTGGTGGCAACGGATGTGGTCTCAAGGGGCATCGACGTGGAGGATAT
>PUOJ01000019.1 GCA_003552075.1 Bacteroidales bacterium | reverse complement strand
TCGTCAGCAGGTAATGGATGAGGCGCAGGGACAAGATAAATCCGGCGGTCTCATCGCCGTGCATGGTAGAGGTATACATGAATTGGGGCACGGCACGCCGGCGATCAACCTGCGGGGAAATCTTCGCAAAAAGGAGGTCGCGCTCCAGGACGCTTTCGCCGATCTTTACAATCTCCACCATATCCGGAAATTGATCTTCAAAATCATACATCAGCGAAACATACGCTTCGTAGGTGGGGTAAAAGTCCCAGCTTTCCGTCAGATCCCTTGTTTTAATCTTCTCCCAGGTTTTCATGCGGAGGTCAAAGTCGACATCTCCAGGGTGATCATGGACCTGATAAGGCAAGCCAAACTCCAGGAAGCGGGCAAAGCCGGACGCATTGGCATATGCAAAAACCTCCCCGCCCCCATGGGCATCCATCCTGTAGATGGAGATGATGCGGGCAAGCTCCTGCATGCCTTCTTCGGGTTTTTCAAAGGAGAAATAGACTTCATTCTTTTGTTCCAGTGCAGACATGGCCTGCCTGTAGTCAGCCTTCACCGGAGTCGGTATGCTGAAGATCAAAAAAAACAGGAGGGCATGGAGGATGATGTATTGTTTAGCAGGTGGCATATTCAGGCAATCATTTTGGCTACGGATCAATACCACCCTGGTCAGGGACCGATCTCCACCATTTGTTCAAGGATTTGGTTAATCTTGTTTCTCAGGGCTTTATTCACCTTGGCCAGCGGCAGCCTGACCACATTCTGGCTCAGCCCCTTGGCCGACATCACTGCTTTGACGCCGGATGGGCTCCCGTCGGCATAGATCGCCTGCACGATATCCAGCAGGTAGAGGTGAATGGCACGTGCATCGGCAAACTTGTTCATCAGACAAAGTTTGACCATTTTGGCAAATTCCGCCGGGAAGGCATTGGCAATCACGGAGATGACGCCATCGCCACCAAGCGACATGAATGGGAGGCACAGTTCGTCGTTTCCTGAAATCACCAGGAAGTCATCCGGTTTGTCTTTGATGATCCGGCCACACTGCTCAAGGTCCTTGGATGCCTCTTTGATGCCAATCACATTCGGTATCTCGTGGGCAATCTGCAGGGTAGTATCGGCGTCGATGTTTGAACTGGTACGTCCCGGCACATTGTAGATGATCACCGGAGCCGGGCAGATGGAGGCAATTTCCTTGTAGTGATTAAACAGCCCCTTGGGCTGGGGTTTGTTGTAATAAGGGCTTACTGATAGCACGGCATCAATATGATCAAAATGCGTCTGCTTGATGGTATCGATCAACGCCCGGGTGTTATTTCCACCGATTCCCACAACAACAGGGACCCTTTTATCGACGATTTCAATGGCAAAGTTGATCACGGCATTCTTTTCATCCGCATTAAGGGTAACGGCCTCACCTGTGGTGCCGAGAAACACCAGGTAATCGACTCCGCTTTTGATTTGAAAGTCAATAATCTGCTCGAAAGATTTAAAGTCAATGTTCCCCTCCTTGTAGAAGGGAGTGATCATCGCCGTACCGGTTCCTTTGAATTTTTCAATCATTTGATGTGGGTGTTTTGATGATTTTTAAATAGTGTATGGCATGCTTGGCCAGCTCACTGGGAGCACAGTCCGATTTCACCTCCAAAAGCAGGTCATAAACAGGCAAAAAGTCAGGATGCGAGGCTCCTGCCTTGTAGGCAGCAGGCAGTTGAACAGCCAGCTTCTTCATTTGGATGGCCTCATTGCCGGTAATATCCAGCAGCACATCATAATGATCATTGAATAACTGCTCCCTGATGCCGTGATCACGCAGATTCATCAGTAAGGAAAAGCTCTTTTTGTTAAGCAAGATCCCTGGGGCGGCTACCTGACCAGGTGCATCCTGTTTCACATCACTGGCGAATCCGATGGCATACACAGTTTTGCCATCTGCTTGAAGCTCTGCAATGAGGTCATTGATAAAGTCATGGCTTCCATCCGATTTGATCTCATAGAGCAAAACCAGCGAGCTCGCCTGATCATAGGTCACCACGCGCCGCTGCCGCCGTGACTTTTTTAATGCACGCCTGAGTAAAAACAGCCTGATCCGATATAAGATCCTGTGAATAAATTGCACGCGACAAAATGATAATGTGTTTACTGATTGAATATCTCCTTATCCGGCTTACTTTTTTTGCCAAGCACCAACAATCTCACCCACATAAAAACGATGGTAGTCCCTGGTGGGATAAATCGTTTCCAGGTCAAAAACCTGGAAAAAGGCGGGGTCAATATCATCAAAGTAGATTTTTCTGCACTCAAGAACCAGCCGCGCTTCCCTGAATGAAACCGTATCGGCCGGCGTGACCATTGGGGTAAGTCCATCAATGTTCATCTTATTCAGGTCCCGACCACTTGTGGTGCCGCAGATATTCAATATCTCACGGTGCTTTTCTTCAAAAAAGGAAACCGAAAAGCGGGCATTCTGCTCCATGAACTCATAGGTGTATCTTTGAGGGCGGACGAATGTGAATATGACGGGTTTTTTCCATAACACACCGGCTGTTCCCCAACTGGCCGTCATCATATTGTACTCATCTTTGTTGCCAGCAGTAATGAGCATCCAATCTTTTCCTATCAATTTGAATACGTTGTCGGGAATGTCTTCTGCATGAATCTTATTGAAACGGTCTTCCATATGCATGTCGGGCGTTAAGGGTTTGATTTTGTAATGGTTTTAAAATATTATGTGTTCTAGTGTCATGTCAACGCTACTTTAGCCGGCCCAAGTCTTGATCTTTTTCCACATCTCTGCAACATAAAATCCTTACATAGCTCATGCCATGCGCGGTTCTCATTTTTGAGCTGAGAAAAAACGCTGCGACTTATGCGACACAGTATTACTGACTCGACACCAATGGGATTTTGCGGAGCCCAAATTTTGTGCAATTTACTAAAAATTGAGGAACCGCAACGCGGCCATTTTTGATCCCGGAGAAGCAAAATTTCCCGGCAGAGGTGATGATTGCCTGAACAATCGGCTATATTTGAAGTTTACTTTTTAGGTTTCATAACATTGACACAGTTTATGCCGGCAAAGACCTTATGATCCAAGAGTTCATTCCTAAGTTGGATAGTTGGCCTGTTTGAATATTCAGGCTGGATCTTTTTAAGTTCTGGCATTATCACATTTTCAGCATGTTGAACAGAAATCAACAAATGCACATTACGGTATTGGGTTCAGGCACTTCGCAGGGTGTGCCTGTGGTAGGTTGTGCATGCAGGGTATGTAAGAGCAACGATTCCCGGGATAAGCGTTTACGCACATCGGTATTGGTTGAAGCAGCCGGCACAACCATTGTGATTGATGCGGGACCCGATTTCAGGCAACAAATGCTTCGCGCTGATGTCAGGAAGCTCGACGCTGTGGTGATCACGCACAACCATAAAGACCATACCGGCGGTCTGGATGATGTCCGGGCATACAACTGGATCCAGAAAAAGCCGATGGACATCTTTGGCCGCGAAAGTGTGCTGGAAGCGATTAAAAATGAGTTCCCATATGCTTTTGGCAAAGACAGGTATCCGGGCGTGCCGGACATTCGGCTGCATCCGATTGAAAACAAGGCCTTTCGTGTCGGCGACCTGGAGCTGACACCCATAGATGCCCTTCACCACAGAATGCCGGTTTTTGGTTTTCGCATCGGGGATTTTTCCTATCTGACTGATGCCAACCAACTCGAACCCGGTGAGCTGGATAAAATGAAAGGATCCCGTGTAATCATTATCAATGCATTAAGGAAAGAAAAGCACATATCGCACTTTACGCTTGATGAAGCTGCGGATATCCTGCAGTATTTGCAGCCAGAGCGGGGTTACATCACACACGTGAGTCACCAGATGGGCCTGAGCAAAGAGGTCAATCCGCTGCTTCCGGAACACATTGCACTGGCTTATGATGGACTCAAGATCAGGCTTTAAGGAGATGAAGCGAGCCATGCCATCATATTGACACACACGACATTGATTATTTTATGGCAAGTTTGTGCGATTCACACCCATGTTTTTCTTGTGCTGCGAGCTTCTGCAACCTCAGCGAGAAATCTTCACATATCAGCATTGATTAAATAAAGCTTATAAAAGTACAGACATATAAAAAAGGAAAATATTTGCCAGTAAATCCAGACTAGAAGGCATAGCCCAGCCCCCATTCCACATAATCGGCCCTGCCCGAACCAGCCTTGAGGGCCAGGTGGCCAACCAGGCCTGAAGGGGTAAGGTATCTTAGACCCACACGCTGATAAATCATACTTATGGGGTCAACGCTATAATACAGGTAGGTGCCCATATTAAGCATAACCGCCAGCCTGTTAAACACGATGTCGCATGAAGCATAGCCACCCAGGCGCATGTAATCAACATAGCCCGTATCATCGTGTCGTTCTCGCATTTGCTCTTTGGCATGGTCGTCGTAAAACATATCCAACCCAACCCCCCAACGGGTCCTGAAGTTTTTCCTGATGGTTTGATTCAGCGATAGAGTCCTCGCAATATAGGTTGGGTCGCCGATTTCTCTTTCCATGATTCCGACGGAGTAAGAAACGAAAAACTTTTGTTTGTCCTCGTAAGCTAGATGATAAGCTGCATCATCCGACACGGTAATGAAATTGTCTTCACCAAAGCGATATCTCAATCCCAACTGCACATCAAATATGTTAAGCCCTCTGTTTGGCTTTCTGTAAGCTCCGTTGGAAAAATGTGTAAACGAAAGGCCGGGGGTAAGCCGTAACTGTTGTCCGATTCTCCAGGACCATTGGTAGTTAAGGTTAAAATGTACATTCCAAGGATTCCCGATAAACAGATTTTCAGGTAACTTCTCCGGGTCATAATGGGTGTCGAAGTAGGCCAGTCCGAGTGACACTCTGAGCCGCCGGTGGTTTTGCTGCAGGTGGCCAAACATAAACTCCATGAAAGTAAAACCTGAGCGTACTTCACCTAGCACCTCGGGATTCCCCAGGTCAGTAAAAGCAAAGCCCACCCCGTATGCGGGGTAATTATACATGCGATGCCAGTCCAGATTGCCCGAAGTTTGCAATCCCAGGCTAAGTTTCACCATCCTTGCCGGATTTTTACCATGCACTTCCAGGCCAGGTCTGTGCGGATAAATATACTGGTAGTGATATTGTGCAGAGAAAAACAAGTGGTCATGATTCCCGCCGGCATGCAAGGAGCCTGCAAAAAAAAATAACATAAACAGGGAAAATGATAACTTATTTAAACCGAATTTCATAGTCAACATACGATATCATAATGCATTAGCCTGCTGGATGGTCACAACACGTGCAGACGACGAACAGGCAATTGAGCAGGGGCATTGGCAATTGATGATGATAAGCCACAATTGCTTGCGGCATCGCCTTACTTTTTTTCTTTATCGATTATTACGCGTTTTAAAACCAGGTGATTCAATGGGTTGTTGGTCATATTTTTTACATATTGCTGCACAAATCGCATCGACTGATCATAATAGAGAAAAACCTTTGGGGCTTCTGCAATGATCAGGCTATCCATCTGATGATAAATTGCTGTCCGCATGCTGTCATCTGTTTCGGACAATGCACGGTCGTAAAGATAATCAAAAGTATCGTGTTGGAATTGTGTATAATTTGGTCCGGCAGGTGTTTTATTGTCGCTGTGAAACAGGGCCAGGTAGTTTTCCGCATCCGGATAATCGGCTATCCAGGAACCTCTGAAAAAAGGGGCATTGGCATTGGCCATCATCTCACGCAGGGTTGCTGGTGGCATTACGTCGATATCAAGGCGAACGCCCAGTCGCGATAGTTCGAATTGAATATATTGCGCAATGTCCTGGTAGGCCTGTGTGGTATGCAATGTGATGACGGGCAGTCCTTCTCCGCCCGGGTAGCCTGCCTCCCGAAGCAACCTGCGGGCCATATCCGGGTCATAATGATACCCTCCCTCATTATCTGTAAATCCGGGGATGCCAACGGGCACAAAACCAGCATGTGCAGGCGTGCCAATGTTGTTGCGCATGAAACGCAACATTTTTTCCCTGTCGAATCCGTAATTGATGGCTTGCCGCACTTTTCTTTGCTGGAGTGGCCAATCCACAGGCAGTTTATCCTCCTGCATGACCATGCCAAGGTATTCAGAATTGAGAAATGGCATGGTGATTTTTTGGAGCTTGTCCTTATGGCGCGGCTGCAGCTGGCCGTCAGGAGTCAGCAATTCATCCTGGTAGCTGGGATCAATGCGGGTAAGCAGGTCGAGATTTCCCTGGATAAATTCCAGGAAGGCTGTTTGCCTGTCCTGGATAAAGCGAATGGAAACCGCATCGAGGTATGGCAGACGCTGATCGCCATCGAACTCAAAATAGCGTTCATTTTTGCGATACACCAGCTGCACATCCTCCTTCCAATAGGCAAAACGGAAGGGGCCTGTACCCACAGGGTTTCGGCGGAAATCGCGGCCATAGCTTTCGATGGCTTCACGGGGGACCACAGCACAGTATTGCATGGACAACAGGGACAACATAGGTGGAAAGGGTCTGTTTAGCCGGATAAACACCAGGGTGTCCTCCGGCGCACGCACATCGAGTCTACCATCCGGTTTCCTGGCCACCTGGTTCATTACCCAGGCTCCGGGGGCATTGATGGCTGGATCGACCAGCCTGTTGAGGCTGAAGACCACATCATCAGCCACCACACGGCGGCCTCGGGCATCCGGGAAACAATCATCATCATGGAAGAAGACATCATCGCGCAACACGAAAGTGTATTCCAGGCCATCTTCTGATATATCCCACGAACGGGCAATTGCAGGCCGCACGTGCAGCTCCTCGTCCAATTCCACGAGGCTGTTGAAAAGCTGTGCAACAGCCCATATGTTTGCCTGGTTACGGGCAAAAACGGGATCCAGGGAGGTGATGTGCTGGTCCTCATTGTACCTGAGCACGGTCATTCCCTCCTTGTCGTCAAAACCAGCACTGCAACCAGTGAACAGGAGCAACGCAGACAGCACAAAAGGAAGTAAGCATTTGCAGACAGGAAAGGCAGGGGCCAATGTTTGCGCTATCCTCCCGCGACAAGCCTGCTTTTCTTGGTGTATATCCATATTGTCAAAATGTCCAAAAGTCGAAAGGTCAAAATATCCGGTTCTTAAAAAAAAGAAACAGACATCCCCGGAATTCAAGCCTATTCATCCATCATTTCCGGCAGAACCCCTTCATATCGTTTCGACAGTTCCGCAATGGTCCCAAAACTCTCTCCGTCAATGATTGCGCTGTCTCCGGCAACCTCTCCCAGCAGGGTAAAAGAGACATCCGACGCTGCCATGACCTCTGCTAGCAGACCTTCGTTTTCCGGCTTCACCGTAACAACTGCCCGGCTTTGTGACTCTCCGAAAAGGAAAGTATCCTTGCGGATCTCCATGTCGGTGTCTATGCGAAAGCCCAATTCATTGGTCCTGGCCGATTCAAACAATGCAACAAACAGCCCGCCGTCAGACACATCATGGGCGGAAGCTAGCAGCTCTTTGCGGATCAGCTCCATGAGCACCTTTTGCATCGCATACTCTTCCTCGAGATCAAAAAATGGTGCAGGGGATTGCCGGACTTCATGCCAGGAATAGAGGTATTCAGAGCTGGCAATATCCTGTTGCGCCTGACCAATGAGGTAGATCTGATCACCCTCTTCCTTAAACGACGACCCGGTCAACATGCGTTTATCGTCAAGGATACCAAGCATACCGATCACAGGGGTGGGAAATACGGGCTCTGTTTTACCTCCCAGCACTGACTGGTTATAAAAGCTGACATTCCCGCCGGTAACCGGGGTATTGAATTTTTCGCAGGCTTTGCTCATGCCTTTGATGGCTCCGACAAACTGCCAATACACTTCCGGGTTATAGGGGTTCCCAAAATTAAGACAGTTGGTGACAGCCAAGGGCCTGCCACCGCTGCATACAATATTTCTGGCACTTTCCGCTACTGCGATGGCAGTGCCTTTCTCAGGGTTCGCATAGACGTAACGCGGATTGCAGTCTACGGATAAAGCAAGCGCTTTTTGCGTGCCTTTGAGATTAACGACTCCGGCATCAGCCGCTGTATTGGTAGTCATGTTTTTGGTGCCTACCATGGTATCATACTGGTCAGCCACCCATTTTTTAGAAGCAATGTTGTGGTTACTCAACAGAAACTCAGCCACCTGCTTAAGGTTTTCAGGTTCAGGCACCAGGTCCATGTTAAACGCCTGGTTTTTCCGGTAATAATCAGGCTCTTGGTAGTCACGGTCATAAACCGGTGCGCCGCCTCCGAGCACCAGCGAGTCGGCGGGCACTTCTGCCACCAAGTCACCATAGAAGTAATATTGCAGGATGTCGCCCTCGATGACTTCTCCAATCTGCACACAGTTCAGGTCCCATTTGTCAAACACATCAATCACCTCCTGTTCGCGACCTTTTTTGACCACCACGAGCATGCGCTCCTGGCTTTCGCTGAGGAGGATCTCAAAAGGCTGCATATTTTGCTGGCGCAGCGGGACCTTATCCAGGTGTATTATCATGCCGTGCTTGCCTTTGGCGGACATTTCGGATGTGGAGCATGTGATGCCGGCTGCACCCATGTCTTGCATACCTACTACGGCACCCGTTTTGATAACCTCCAGGGTGGCTTCCAGCAGGAGCTTTTCCTGGAATGGATCACCTACCTGAACGGCAGGAATTTTATCTGCAGATGCTTCGGTGATGTCTTCAGAAGCAAATGTGGCTCCGTGTATGCCATCTTTTCCGGTAGATGAACCCACGATAAAAACAGGATTACCCTTACCATGCGAAGTGGCTGATATGGTATTGCCCTTTTTGACTACTCCCACCGACATGGCATTGACCAGGGGGTTTGTATGATAGCAAGGATCAAAAAACACCTCACCGCCAACGACCGGAACACCAAAGGCATTGCCATAGTCGCCTATACCCTTTACAACACCTTTCATCAGCCATTTGGTGCGTTCCGCCTGCGGGTTGCCAAAGCGCAGGGAGTTGAGTTGGGCAACAGGCCTGGCACCCATAGTGAAAATATCGCGGTTAATGCCTCCAACGCCAGTGGCTGCGCCCTGATATGGTTCCAGGGCAGAGGGATGGTTGTGTGATTCAATTTTGAATGCACAGGCCAGACCGCCACCCAGGTCTACCAGGCCCGCATTTTCATCACCTGCCTCTGCAAGCAAATGCTCCCCCTTTCTGGGCAAGGTTTTCAGCCATTTGATCGAATTTTTATAGGAACAATGCTCCGACCACATGACCGCATAGATGCTCAGTTCTGTAAAATTTGGCTCTCTCCCGAGGTAGGATATGATTTGATCATATTCTTCCGGTAAAACGCCAAGCTGTTTTGCTGTCTCCAGGCCTGCCGGCTGATCTTTTGCTGGTATGTCCATGTTATGGTGCGGTGATTTTGTTTGCCACAAAAATAATCAAGAAAAGCATAGCCATCATCAGTTTTTATGGCAGGGCATGCGGCAGCACCATGGTTCGCATGTGGCGGAGGAATTTTTCTGTTTCTTCGTGATGCGGCCGGTGCGCAGATGCTTCAAACCAAATTAATTGCTTGCCATCAGGTGCTTCAAGTACCTCGAAGTAGGCAGCAGCCAACTTTGCGGATACGATGACATCGTGCCTTCCAACCATGAAATATACAGGCACGTCCATCTGCGGCGCGCTTTCTTTGAGGTTAAGGGTTTTCAGGTCATCCCATAATTCTTCAGCGGAAAAATAGGGCATCAGCACCATGTTGACCTTGTCCAGTATGCCATATTCCGGAGCTGAAAGTGTGCTAAAAATGTATTGAAAGTCGATATACCGGTCTCTTTCGGGCTGCTTCATCACGCCCCCGTAATTGGTAACCCAGCGCCTGACGAGCAATGCATCGCGCAGGCTGTAATTCTCAGGAATGGTGTCTACCCTTTCCATCTGACGCAGCGCACGACGATTATTCTCTTTTTCTGCCTCCTGCAATACAAACTCAAAACACTGCCGTTCATTTTCAAAGGGGTTGACGCTTTGCCCGGTAGACACATAGGCATGGAGTTTCTCCGGGTATTGCGATGCAAAAAGTGCAGCCACATTACTCCCCCAGGAGTGGCCCCAGATAAATACCTTTTCCACACCCAGCAAATCCCGGATATAATCAACCAACTCCCTGGTGTCTTCCACAAAATCATCTACTGTCAATGACTTACGGGGTAAGCTCCAGCTGAAAGATCCCCCTGTGCCGCGTTGTTCCCAATACACCATCGTAAAGTCCTCTTCCAGTTTGCGCATGACCTGGCTGGCCTGATCCACGGGGAACAGGGGAAACCCCGGACCTCCATGAAGAAATAGCATCACGGGGTTGTTCCTGTCCTGGCCACGGACCATCACCGACTGCCTGATGCCACCCAACTCGATTCGCTGAAAAAAATACACGCCTTTCTCAGAAATCTCTGCTGTGCGATAAGCCGTGCAGGAGAAAAGCCCTGCGCCTGACATACACAAGATGACACAAAATAAATATGCTGATTTTATAGTTTTATTCTTGATAACCATAGGATAACAACGAATGACCAGAAGACGTTCTTATTCAGGATGCATGTTTTATAAAAACCAATATCCCATGAGAGGCATCCCGAAGAGCAAAGATACCGAAGTTTTCTACCCCGGCTGAGCAGCGGGGCAAATGATGACCAGGGGATTGTGATCATCCGGAATAGCCTGATTATTCGTATATTTGCAGCGGATTAATCAATTTTAAATCGTTAAATACATTGCCAATAATGAAAAAATTGCACAAACTGGTTCTGCAGTCTTATATCGGGCCATTTTTTGTGACCTTTTTCATTGCCCTTTTCATCTTGTTGATGCAGTTTCTCTGGAAATACATTGACGATCTTGTTGGGAAGGGACTGGAGTGGTATGTCATTGGGGAGTTGCTGTTTTATTCATCCGCCACATTTGTCCCACTTGCCTTGCCATTGGCGGTGTTGTTGTCCAGCATCATGACCATGGGCAAGATGGGAGAGCATTATGAGCTGGTGGCTTTTAAGTCGGCCGGCATTTCGCTCAGGCGCATCATGTGGCCCATGGTGATGATCTCTTTTGTACTGGTGCTGGCTGCATTTTTTTTCTCAAACAATGTGCTGCCGGTGGCCAACCTGAAAAGTCTTTCCCTGCTTTATGATGTCCGGCAGCACAGACCAGCATTTAACATCACAGAGGGTATCTATTATCATGGAATAGACAATTTTGTGATTCGTGTGGATGATAAGACCAATGGAGGCAACACCCTCAAAGGGATAAAGATTTATGATCACTCTGAAAGACGCGGCAATGTCAATCTTACCCTGGCGGAGTGGGGCACCATGGCTGTGACACCTGATCAGCGCTATCTCATCTTGTCCTTATACAATGGCACCAATTACCAGGAGGTCGGCAGTGGCAACCCAAGGGATTCCGACCGGCCTTTTCAGCGGCTATATTTTGACAAGCAGGTCAGGAAGTTTGACCTCAGCATGTTTGAGTTGGAACGCACAGACCAGGAGTTGTTCAAAGGAAATTTCAGGATGCTGAACCTGAACCAGCTTGTTTTCTTTGAGGACAGCCTTTCCACTGAGCTTGACAAGAGGAAAGATTCATACATAGAATCCTACCGTCGGCGTTTCTCGCTGATGCCTGACCCGGATACATTGCAGGGCAATCTGATCAGCCCTGAAAGTTCGAAGCGTATCGACATGGATTACGTTCGCCATTCTCCTGTGAGTGATCACATGATGCTGGACAATGCGATGGACTTCATCAGGAGCAACCGCAGCCTGTCTGAAAGGTCACATCAGGAGTTCCGTGACCGTCAGCGTACCCTGGCCCGTTACCAGATAGAATTTCACCGCAAGTTTACCCTTTCATTTGCCTGCATTGTGCTTTTTCTGATAGGTGCACCTCTGGGGGCGATTATCCGCAAAGGTGGCTTTGGTTTGCCCCTGGTGGCTTCAGTTTTACTTTTTGTGGTATTTCATGTCATTTCCATGATGGGCGAAAAGATGGTGCGGGAGGGTGTGCTGGAGGCGCATCAGGGCATGTGGTTATCATCCGTGGTGCTGCTCCCTGTGGGCATATTGCTTACCTATAAGGCCACTACCGACTCTCCTGTCCTCGACATGGATATTTACAAGTCAAGCATTGAAAAACTCACAAATAAGGTTGCATTTTTTAGGAACAGGCGCCATAATGAAGATTCTGCAGCTGACCAATAAAGTACCCTACCCACCTAAAGACGGTGGAGCCATTGCCACACTCAACCTTTCCCTGGGCCTGGAAGCCATCGGACACCAGGTATGCATGCTGGCCATGAACACGCCTAAGCACCATTACGATATTGACCAGATACCCACACACATAAGAGAAAAGCTTCGAATGGAGGCGGTTGACATCGACACTACGATCAGGCCTGCAGCAATGGTTTCCAACCTGTTGTTTTCTTCGCTGCCTTACAATGCAACCAGGTTTTTTTCGAAAAGCTACGCAAACAAACTCACGGAGGTCCTTACGGAGGAGGATTTTGACATCATTCAACTCGAAGGGCTCTATCTTGCCCACTACATCCCATTGATAAGGAAGCACAGCAATGCGAAGATTGCACTGAGAGCTCATAACATAGAACATGAGATCTGGCAGCGCGCGGCAAAGCAGGAAAGGTCGCTTCCCAAAAAGATGTATTTCCGCATCCTGGCCAAGCGCATATTGAATTACAAGAAAAAAGTGCTGAACACTTACGACATGCTTGTCCCCATTACCGATCGGGATGCTAAAAGGTTCAGCAGCATAGGCAACACACAGCCCATACACGTTTCACCTGTTGGCTACCAGATAGCTGAAAGCAAACCCGAGCCAGGAAAGGTCTTGTTTCCCTCCGTGGGTTGTATTGGCACGCTGGATTGGTTTCCAAACCAGGAAGGCCTGATATGGTTTGTGGATCATGTATGGCCAGCAATACATAAGAAACATCCGGATCTTCCTTTCCTGATCGCCGGACGCAATGCCCCCGCCTGGCTTGAAGCATACCTTGCAAGCAAGCCCGTCACCTACCTGGGAGAAATTGAAGATGCAGAAAAATTTATCAAGGAAACAGCCATAATGGTTGTACCTTTGTTTTCTGGCAGCGGCATGCGCGTGAAGATCATAGAAGGCATGGCGCTGGGAAAAACCATCGTGACCACAAGCATCGGTGCGGAAGGCATACCGGTAAAGCACCTGGAAAACATTGTAATTGAAGACACGGCAAGAGGTTTTATCAACAAAATAGATCAGCTTATACACGAACCGCATCTTTTCAAGTCCATTGGCAGCCAAGCCAGCAGCTTTATTCATAAGCACTTCGACAACCTGGAAATCTGCGACGCGTTAAGCGCTTTTTACAAAAAGAACCTGGAATAGTGATGGAATACGGGATTGGCTTCTGGTTGTTGCTCATCGTATTTTTGATCTCGGTGACCGCCATTGGCTATTCCTATGCCTTGTATCCATGGCTCATTTTTTTTCTCTCACGCAAGAAAAAACTGCGGTTGGAACAATATCAGGAAGATGATGAATTGCCATTCGTCAGCCTTATCATCTCGGCTTTCAATGAGGAAAGGTTGATCGGCGAAAAAATTCAAAGCGTTTACAAGACAAACTACCCTGGTAACCGTTTTGAAGTGCTGATAGGCTCGGATGCATCGACCGACAAGACGGATGCCATCCTTCAAAAGCTGTCTGGACAATATCCCTCCTTGCACTATTTCATATTCACTGAAAGGCGCGGCAAGGGAAATGTCATGAATGATCTGTACAGATACGCACGGGGTGACGTCATCGTATTCACCGATGCCAACGTAATGTTTGAAGAGCAGACCCTGAGGGAGCTGATACGCTTTTTTAAGGATCAGCGCATAGGTCTTGTCGATTCTCAGATGATCAACACCAACACGAAGGAAGAGGGCATATCGTACCAGGAAAAATCCTATATATCAAGAGAAGTGAAAATCAAGCACAGCGAGAGCATACTATGGGGTACTATGATGGGGCCTTTTGGCGGCTGTTTTGCTTTACGCAGGAAACTTTTTGTCCCGGTGCCAAAAAATTTTCTGGTGGATGACTTCTACATCAACATGAAAGTGCTGGAAGCAGGTTATCTTTGCATTAACAACCCCAGGGCAAAAGTATACGAAGAGGTGCCCAGCGACCTGGGTGCTGAATTTCGCAGAAAAAAACGCATTGCCACGGGAAACTTTCAGAACTTAAGGACTTTTTCAGGTATGTTGTGGCATAAAACACCGGGATTATCATTCAGCTACATATCGCACAAGGTGCTGCGATGGCTGGGTCCCTTCTTTATGCTGATTGCAATCATCACCAATGCTGCACTGGCTTTTTATCATCCGCTGTTTATCTATTTGTTGATATTGCATCTCGTATTGATCTCATTGCCATTCATCGATTACCTGTTAAAAAAGAGTCATATACACAACCGGACATTGCGCTTCATTTCTCATTTCTATGGAATGAACCTGGCAATGTTTCTTGGTTTTTTCAAATCGTTAAAAAAAATTGAAACCAATGTTTGGAAACCCACAGAACGAAAGTCGTGACGATTTTTGTTTCAATGCCATCGACGAAGCCATTGAGGACATTCGTAAGGGCAAGGTAGTGATTGTTGTTGATGATGAGGACAGGGAGAATGAGGGCGACTTTATTGCTGCGGCTGAAACCATAACCCCCGGGATCATCAATTTCATGGCTACCCACGGCCGGGGTCTTATTTGTGCACCCATTACCCGGAAGCGTGCAGAAGAGCTTGACCTGGAGCTGATGGTTCCCAAGAACACGGCTTTGCATGAAACACCATTTACCGTTTCCGTTGATTTACGTGGTCACGGGTGTACCACAGGCATATCGGCTGCCGACAGGGCAAAAACCGTAAACGCCCTGGCCAATCCGGATACGGATCCTGCTTCTCTGGGGCGTCCGGGACATATTTTTCCGCTTCGTGCAAGGGTTGGCGGTGTATTGCAACGTGCGGGCCACACCGAGGCATCCATTGACCTGGCCCGCCTGGCAGGCTTGCAACCCGCGGGCGCACTGGTGGAGATCATGAACGATGATGGGACCATGGCCAGGTTGCCAGAGTTGTTTGAAATTGCCAAACGCTTTGGCCTGAAAATCATATCTATAGAAGACCTCATTGCCTACCGGATCAAAAACGAAAGCCACATTGAGCGGGAGATCACGGTGGATTTACCTACAGAATGGGGGCACTTTAAACTCGCTGCTTACAGGCAAACCACCAATGACCAGCTACACCTGGCACTTACCAAGGGAAGCTGGACTCCGGACGAGGAAGTGCTGGTCAGGGTCCATTCCTCCTGCATCACTGGTGACATATTCGGCTCATGCAAATGTGATTGCGGCGGACAACTTCACCAGGCCATGGAGATGGTCGAAAAAGAAGGCAAGGGTGTTGTGTTATACATGAACCAGGAAGGCCGGGGGATAGGATTGCTCAATAAGCTTAAGGCATATCACCTGCAGGAACGTGGTCTGGATACAGTAGAAGCCAATATAGAGCTTGGCTTCAAGGCAGACGAGAGAGACTATGGGATTGGTGCACAGATTTTGCGAGATCTCGGAGCCAACAAAATCAAACTCATTTCCAATAATCCCGGTAAGAAAGCAGGCTTGATGGGCTACGGCATAGAAATCACCCGAAACATACCAATCGTGGTGCCTGCATCATCCCATTGCAAGGTATATTTGGATACCAAGAAAAATAAATTGGGACATACGTTCTAATTTCCATCTCCAAGCTGTTCACTTTTATTCTGCGGGTCGTTGTCGTCGTCACCAGTCTGAGCATCTGTGGATGATATGCGCTGACGACGAAAAAAATCATGCAGCTGATCAAACTCCCGGCGGTAAAATACACCAATGCCTTGTGTATAAGGTGCATTGGTATGGATGATGTCAAAGGTATTGGAACGGTTAAATGCCTTCACCCGGAATTTACCTTCGGGCGTAACCTTTACCTCCACATTGACATCTCCGATAATCTGGTTGGCACCCTGTGCCTGATGACCGGTGGCTGTCTGGTTACCAGCTACGCCAAAATTTCCGTCAATGAGTACACGGTCATCAAACAACTGTGTAGACAAGGCCAACTCAACCTCCTGGCTGGTAATTTCATCACCCGGGCGGTAGTTTACACCGATGTCAAAATCAGAACTGATCTGGGAAAGCCAGCTACTCAGCTGATGCGATAACAGCTCTGAGGAAGTGGCACCCATGCCATATCCCAGCGCTGCATATTGATCGCGTGGCATAAAGCGGTTGAGCACAAGCAGGGAAAAAACCTGCCGGTTCATTTCCTGGTCGGTGGTGATCTCTCTTTCAATGAGCTCCCTGGTATTGTCATCACCGCCGGGGACGTCGATATCAAAAGTGATGCTTGGATTAAAGAGTTTATCTTCCAGGATCAACACGGTCTCAACAGGTACCCTTCGACGGAACTGGTTTACCATTTCATTGTCCAGACCTCCTCCGGTAAGCAGGTCATAAAGGGAGGTGCGCAGGCGGTAAACAGCTCTGAGGTCAACATCCGCATCATTGATGTCACCTGTCCATCGTATGCTGCTGCCCTGATCTATACGGAAACGTTTATTGATAATATTTTGCAGGCTGAAAAGATACTCTCCGCTTTCGATCAGGTAGTCACCATACATATTAAAGGAGCCATCGGGAGCAATCTCCAGGTTCAGGTCACCGCTGCCCTGTCCTCTGATTATATCACCAAATTGCGCATCAAAAAACAACTCCACCTCAGCATCCGGTGTAACCTCAAGGTCGAAGTTCATGGTCACATTGCCGCCGGTTGCTGAAAAGACAAAATCGTTTTCACCTTCTGCTTCATCCGGTGAAACAAAAGAAATAAAGTGTCTTTCCCTTACGTCCCCGGTGTAGTTTAAGGGCAACATCACCCTTGTGCCTCTTTCGGTCCGTGCACTCACATCTATGGTGATATCATCAGCGGGCCCGTGTATCCTGCCTAAACCAGTAAAAAAGGCAGTGCCAAAAAAGATGTCATTGTCGGCAGCAGTGGTATTAAAAATGATCATCTCCTCAGGCCGAAGCTCAAAATCGATAGCAAAGTTCCTGAAATAATCATGTGCGACCGCACCACTGACCTGCGCGGTATTTCCCAGGGTGTCATGCAACATGACCTGCTCAAAAATGAACCGGTCATTTTCGATGGTAGCCTCATGGTCAAAGGTATAAGTCGTATTCAGGTATGGGATAGGCATCACGATGTCGGAAAGCTTGAGTTGTCCGCTAAGCTGCGGCCGGCTGAAAGGACCACCCAAACGCAACTCCCCCGTAGCAAAGCCACCGAAGCCTTCCGTAAAGCTCTGCAGGTAACGGCCCCAAACATCCATTTTGAAATCATGCAGGTTGATATCCAGGTCAAAATTATCTGCATGGCTTCCGGTATAGAGGTTCCCAGATGCGGTGAGCATTTCGTTCTTCTCCTGCTCATTGTGTTCATGAACCCTTGCGCACACATCAAAGGCTTGTTTTATTTCATTCCAGGAGCTGCTTACTTTCAAATTACCCATTGTCACCTGATTAAAGGTAAAGTCTTCTACGGTAAGCTCTGCTGCAATCCCTGGTGGCTGGTATATGCCTGTAAACCTGACATACCCATCCATCAAGCCATCAAAGCTGAAGTTACTTTGACCCAGCAGCACATCACTGTACCCTACATCAAAATTGGAAAAAGAAAGTCCCATGCGGTCTTCGTTTTCCGGACTAAGCACCCCATCGGCTTTGATAAACTGGTCATCATGATAGGCCATGAGTTGAGAAATTTCCACCCGGTTGGTGTCCAGGATGATGCTGTGGTCTGTATTGAAACGCCATGTGTTTCCGTTGATATGTGCTTCCGACTCAGGAATGGACAACTCTATCCTGTGTGCATCATAAAAATACGTTAGCCCTATGACCCTTCCTTTGTTCAGCGCTTCATCCCCACCCCATGTCAATTCAGACCGGATGCTGTCCTGTTGCCATGAATTGATCATGGAAACATGTTCAATCGTCCGGTTTTCAGAGAGCATCAATCGTTCACTCTCCATGGCCAGCACATAGCTATCCGCATCATGATAACCCTGCAGCTGGTAACCATAAAAGGTGCGACCGGCAAATTCCAGGATGTCGGCATGGCCTTCCAGTTCAAGATGGGAGTGGCCGGAAGATAGTGAGCCATTGATCCAGCTTCCCGGGGATATCTCCAGTCCAGGCATAAACAAGGTTGTCAGCAGACGGGTGTCTTTGAACCTGAGGGAAAAATCGATATCCTGTGTAATAACAGGATCCTGCAAGTCAGGTGGATCTGCCAGTTTGAGGTTAGGACTATGGCTTGCAGCAAATAAGCGCAAGGATTCAACCAATTTATCAAAACGCAGGTTTCCATGCATGTCGATATCAGCAAAATCCGACCTGAGCCGCAGATGCCTGTTCTCCTCCGACCATCGGGTATTGTTTATATAGACGCTGTCTATGCGATGGCTCGTCGGATGAATTTCAGCAACAGAGGGATCGAGTGGTATTTCTGAATACCGGATATTCCGGACGATAAGCTCACCCTCCATATCATCTATGGAAGAAGCACTGGCGTTGATGTCTACTTCAGCACCAAGGAGTGACCCATACAGGGTATCTCGCTGAAAAACACCGATATCCGTCAAATTGGCATGATCCAGGCCCATTTGAAAATGAAAAGTTGGGATGTCCGTATCGAAATCCACCAATCCATTAAATGAGAGGTTTAATTTTTCATCATTCACTTGCAGGCGCCCATCAAAGCGCTGATTCATGAATTCGCCTTCCAGGTCAATGTTTGTGAATGCTACACCCCCCATGGTCGTGCCATCCACATAGCCGTCAAGATGCAATCGCAGCCCTTCAGCCGCAAAACCCGAGCCGCTTACCTCTGCATGCATATTCAGATCACCCGGATAGCCATCTCTTCCCAAAAGGCTTCCCAGTTGGAATGCTTTTGTAATGATTTTTCCGCGGTAATGGTATCCTTCTCCATTTTCGCCTTTGGTGAGTGAAATTTCGCTTTCCAGGTGACCAAGGGATGTTTGCATTTCCCCTACGGCCAACAAATCATCCCTGTTTCCCTCCAGTTTCCCGGTAAAGTGAATGTCACCAAATGCTTCAAGATATGCTGGAAGCTCAATATGTCTGCTATTGGCGGACTCAGGCAAGTCAAAGCCTTGGATGTCATTGATGCTGCTGCGCAACTGATCTATGCGAGCCTCCAGATACGGGCCGTTTCGAGCGTCAAGCCGACTCAGCAGTACTTCCCCATAGAATACAGTATGGGGGCCATATTCAAGTGTAATGTCACGGGCTTCTATGTGCCGTTCATCAAGGTGAACCTGCCCCCCTGCATGAAGTATGCCATGAATGCCATAAAACGGTTGGTAATAATGGCCAATATCCGCCAGGTCTATGCGACCGGGCTCCAAAGATATATGGCCCCTGACCTGATCGATAACATCCCGGACAGGCCCACCCTCATCAAACAGCAATTCCATGTTCCCGCGCAAAGCTGTTTGGCCGGCTTCGAGCATGAAGTGATCTGCGTACAAGGTGTCATCTGTCAGTTTAAGTGAGGCGGTTAACTGATCAAGCTGAAAGCCTCTTTGTTCAGAAAACTGCCCCTGATCAATACGAAAGGATCGGACAGAGTCTGTGAGGTAGATGTCATGGATGGCGAGATTCAGGTTGGACAGAGTGAAATGGTTATAGTCGAACCCTTGTGGATTCTTAGGGACGTTGTGGTTCTGGTAGCTGATGGCAGCATCACTGATTCGCAAAGCGTTCGTGCGGAAGTGCCACCTGTCCTGATCGATGGCGGGTTCGCGACCGGAAAAATAATCCAGGATAAAGCGGAAATTGTGCATATCCTTTTCGGCCTCCTTATACATTTCCAGCTCAGCTTGGCGCAGATGTATTTCACTTAGGACCAACTTCTTTTGAGGAACAGACAAGCGCTGCAAATGCAAATCGAGTCTTCCAAGATCCAGGAGCACTTCCTGTTGCCGGTCAAGCACACGGACATCATGAAGGATGACACTTCGGAAGAAACGCACATCCACACCACCAACATTTACCTCTGTCTGTAATTCTTCCGAAAGGTAGGAAGTTACGCTGTTTACCAGATATTGTTGCACGAAGTTGATATGCACCAGGCCGTAGAGCAGGACGGGCAGCAGCATAATTGCCACCAGCAGAGACAGAAGTATTTGCCTGAGTTTTTTGATATCTTTGTTCTCCGATTAATTATTAGCCAGCCATACTATTCTGCCTGTACCATGAGCATATACATTTTGGGCATTGAGTCATCCTGCGACGATACTTCGGCAGCTGTGATCAGGGATCGCAAAATCCTTGCCAACCTTATCGCCAATCAGGACATACATAAAGATTATGGAGGTGTTGTTCCCGAACTGGCGTCAAGGGCGCATCAACAGCACATTATTCCTGTCATAACCAATGCCTTATCGAAAGCAAATATACAAAAAAATGATCTGCATGCCGTTGCCTATACCAATGGGCCAGGGCTGCTCGGGTCGCTCCTGGTTGGCACCTCTTTTGCCAAAGGGTTTTCCCTGGCCATGGGCATCCCCTTGATTACGGTCAATCACATGCATGCGCACATCCTGGCCCATTTTATTGAAGATGAGCAACAGGGCGCATCACCGCCATTCCCTTTCCTTTGCCTGACGGTTTCTGGTGGCCATACCCAAATTGTGCTTGTTAAGGGGCATCATGACATGGAGGTCATTGGCCAGACGATTGATGACGCTGCCGGCGAGGCTTTCGACAAGGCGGCGAAGATCATGGGCCTTCCTTATCCCGGTGGCCCGCTCATCGACAAGCTGGCTGGCGAGGGTGATCCGCATGCATTTACCTTTCCGCATCCCCGGGTGCCCGGGCTTAACTATAGCTTCTCCGGGTTAAAGACCTCCATCCTTTATTTTCTTCGCGACCGTTTAAAAAACAATGTGCATTTTATCGAAAACCACAAGCATGACCTGGCTGCCTCCATTCAGTACAACATTGTGGAGATCCTGATGAAGCAATTGCGCCGGGCAGCAAAACAGACCGGCATTCAGCACATTGCCATGGCCGGCGGGGTCTCAGCCAACAGTGGTTTGAGGGCTGCCTTCCGGCAGGAAGAAGCACAGGGGAACTGGAAAACCTATATACCAAAATTCGAATATTGCACAGATAATGCAGCCATGATAGCCATCACAGGCTATTATAAATACCTGGAAAAAGATTTTTCATCACAGCAGGCCACCCCTTTTACCCGTTACAGTGACAAATAATCCGGCTTGATTTGCTTGATCACGGTGCCGGCTCCGGCGCTTCTGATGAATCATCCTCTTCGCGGGGCTTGATCTCTATGAAAGGCGGAAAACTTCTTTCTATCAACCGGTGTTCATCCACATCATAGTGGAAATAGTATTCAGGCTCCTCTTCCATTACTCTTTGCACATGCAAGTTAAGCAGGTGATCAAAAATGTTTTGGGCATTTCTTTTGCCCGAATACGCCGCCAGGTCATACACATCATCAATGGACAGCGGGTATCTGTCAGGCACAAAGCGCACAGATCCCCCGTCATCCCTGACAAAACGCCCCTCCACATAGTCGCTGGTTGACCTTACATCAAAGAGCACCTGCATGTCTTCATCCTCATCATGTACTTTCATGAACTCAAACCACACATTCGCTTCCAGCACCGTGACAGCTACTGCGGCTTCATGCCTGTAGCCGTCTGCATAACCCACAAAGTTTGTCCGGCCAGGATATTCCAGCAACTCCATTTGCCCGACAGCAAAAACATAAGCCGGTTCATCCAGCTCAAAAAAATCATCTGCTTCATCCGGCCCATAATGATTGATATAAAGCACATCCAGGTATGCCCTTATGGAGTTCATGAAATGGTCGACAAAAACCGAGTCCAATGTCAGCCTGATAAAACGGGAACGGTCATCTTCAGGACCAAAAGCACTATCGGCGGGAAGGTCATCGGGAAGTCCGGGCATATATGTTTTAATCAACTCAGGGGGAGGGAGCAACAGCACGTGGATATCTGTCTCCTCCACCACAAAATCTGTGGCGAGCTGCCTGCTGCTTACACATGCATAAGAGAGCAAGGCAAGAAGCAGCACGAGGATGAGATGACGTTTTCCCGGCCTGGTTAACATTTTAAAAGCTTTTACGCTTGTTTTTCTTTCAATTTTTCCCCAATCTTTTTCCCATATTCATGGCAAAGGGCATATTCGTCTTCATGCGGCGTGAACTTGACGAACACGCCGTCGCCCTCTACGTTGAGCTTCAGGTTTGCCATGGTACTGTTGATCAGCTTGCTGGCCTCTCCACTCCAACCATAGGAACCAAAAGACCCGGCGATTTTCTTGTTATCCCTGATGGGGCTGATCACGGCAAACATCCGGTATATAGGCAACAGAATGTTCTGGTTGATCGTCGGACAACCGACCACAATGGCGCTGCTCTTGGCTACGCGTTCGTCCACATCCCCCAGGGGCATATTCTCAATGTCGGCGACTTCAACCTGGAAATCTCCGGCACTTTTGATGCCGTCACGAATGGCCTCAGCCATCATACCGGTATTGTGATAGGCAGACACATAGGGGATGAATACGTGGTCCTGTTGTGGCGTTTGTAAGGCCTCTCTGGCATATTGCTCACTCAGGTCAACCCACTTCTTCCAGTCCTTCATCAGCAAAGGTCCGTGTCCGGTCAGCACCGCCTCAATTTCCAGGGGACGGATCTTGTCAATGGCCTTCAACATGAATTTGCTGAAAGGCTTCAGGATGACATCATAATAATATTTGAAGGCCTCACTGAAGTCACCCACCTTGTCGTCATACATTTCGGGGTGTGCATAATGGCAACCAAAGGAGTCACAGGTAAACAACAGCTTGTCCTCTTCGAGGTAAGTATACATGCTGTCCGGCCAGTGCAGGTTGGGTGCCGATATGAAACGCAGGGTTTTGTTGCCCAAGTCGATGGTGTCTCCGTCCTTGACGATCTGATGTTTGAAGTCCTTGCCAAGGAAATCTTTCAGGTACTGGATCGCCAGCCTGCTGCCCACCACCGTGGCATCCGGTGCCAGCTCCAGGACATTGGCCAGGTTGCCGCTGTGGTCGGGCTCCGTATGATTCAGAATCACATATTCAATCTCCGAGGGATCACCGGCCTTGTGTAGCTTCTCTTTGTATACATCCCAGAACTTTTCCTTGGATGTTTCCACCAGTGCCTTCTTGTCGGCGTTGATAAAATAGGAATTGTATGTGGTGCCATATTCCGTGGTCATCACCACATCAAAGGTTACAATGTCGTAATCGATCACACCGACCCACTTCACATCCTTATTGATGTCGAGTACTTCGGTATCGGGTCTCTTCAAGTCCTGTACGTTCATGTGTTTAAATATTGTAAAAATGTCAAAAATGTCCTAAAGTAAATATTTAAGGGGTTTAGCTGGTTGCAAGCATGGATATCCACAGTGCCCGACGCACCGCAGGCAACACCCATCCTCCTGTATTTCAAAGCTGCTGGCATGGCTTATATTTGATGGTTGCCTGTATAACCTGCCTTTTTATAAACGCTGCCAGCAAATGTTTTGTTGATTGCCGGATAGCTTTTTTTAACTGTATGCCAGGTGCTGCAAACAGAGCAATCAGTCAACCGGCATTCCCGAAAAAAATGACAACTTTGGGCAAATATACCTAATATCTTATGATTTCCTGCGCCGGGCAAAATGTTTTGAGTCTCCCCACTCCCCGTATCCAATCTCACCGCCTGCCATGTGTATCCGGGCTTCAAGGCATCGTTTGCACTCCTCGGCATCTTCGTCCGTACAGGGCTTGTCTTCATACAGAAGGTAATCCTCGCGGTAGCGCGAGGGCGTGAGGTTGGGCATGATGATGTTTGCCCCGACCTTGATCGACTTCTCCCGGCCCATCGGGTCGATGGCTTGCATGGCGGTGGTGGCGGCGATGTTGATGTCTTTCATCATGATCCGAAGGATGGCCACCATTTTCAGGCTCAGGTAAAACCTGTCCATCTTTGGCATCAGTTGATCGCGGTATTGGTACATCGGGGTATCTTCATGCTCAATGTAGGGTCCCATGCCCACCATGTCGATATCGTGCTCCTGGAAAAAGAGCAGGTCGTCAGCCAGGTCTTCCATGGTTTGGAATGGCAGGCCGATCATCACGCCGGATCCCACCTGGTATCCTACCTTGCGCAGGAGATGGAGCGCTTGCAACCGCGCCTCGTAATCGTGTATTTTATTTTGGGGATGATAGCGGTGATACAATTCAGGATTGGACACCTCAATGCGTAACAGGTAGCGGTGGGCACCAGCCTCGAACCACCGGCGATACGTTTCTTCGGATTGTTCTCCCAGCGACAAGGTGATCCCCAACTCCCCATTGCTCATCTCCTTGATCTCCTTCACAAGCCGCTCAATGCGTCGCACATAATCTTTTCCACTGCGTTCGCCTGCCTGCAACACGAGGCTCCCAAATTTGTTTTCCCAGGCATAGCGGGCTGCTTCCAGGACCTCCTCCTCGGTGACTTCGTAGCGGTGTGCGTTTTTATTGCCGGCACGGATTCCGCAATACAGACAGTTTTTCCCACACAGATTAGAGTACTCAATCAAGCCCCGGTAAAAGACTTTTTTCCCTACATGTGCTTCCTTCACCTCTGCAGCATGTGCAAAAAGGGACTTTCTTTCCGTTTCATCGCTATTTAATAAACGGACGATGTCTTTTTTTGAAAGATTTTGCTTCTGTAGTATGTGTTGAATAAGTTGTGTCATGGCCCGTGATTATAAATAATCCTCATCCGTTTTCTCCAGTTTGACAAAAGGTGCTACGGCCCTGTGGTATATCCCATGCATGAAAGCAATTGCCATGCCATAGTTGGTCACCGGAACACCGGCATCTACGGAATCTTTCAGGCGGCTTTTGATCTGTTTCTGGGTGATCATGCAGCCCCCGCATTGCACCACCAGGGCATATTCAGCAATCGGCCTGGGCAGGTCCGAAAGTCCTGCCACCACCTCATAATCCAGTTTCTTTCCAGTATACTGGTTCATCCATCTTGGGATTTTGACCCGTCCGATGTCGTCACATGCCACGTGATGCGTGCAGGACTCCAGGAGAAGCACCCGATCGCCATCTTTGAGGTCATCGATTTTTGGGGTCCCCTTGAGGTAGTTCTCAAAATCGCCCTTGTGCCTGGCGAGCATGATGCTGAAGCTTGTCAGCGGGATGTCGGCAGGGATGGACGCATCGGCTTTCAGGAAAACCTGGGAGTCAGTTACCACCAGGCTGGGCCGGGGTTGCAGCTTTTTCATCAGGGCATCCACTTCCCTCTCCTTCACCACCACGGCGATGCAGTCGTTGTCGATGATGTCCCGAATAGCCTGCACTTGGGGCAAGATGAGTCGTCCTTCGGGCGCTTCGGTATCTATGGGGGTGATCAGGACGACCAGGTCACCGTAATTGAGCAGGTCACCAAGCAGGGAACGAGAGCGGTATGCCGTTTCAGGCATGGCTTTCCGCAGTGTGGCAATGGCGTCTTCCAGGTTAAGCGGATTCACGGCGCAGAAAGGTAGCACGGTGGTCTGGTAACGCGCCTCCAACTGTTTCCTAATTGATGTTTCCAGCTCCTGTTGGTCCGCCTTGTTGTGGAAGATGACAAAAGGCACATCTTGCCGCTTGAAAGCCTCCACCAGCCGCTTTTCAGCTTCACCAAACACATTATTCGTGATCACAAGTACAGCAAGATCTACTGTTTTCAAGGCTTTCAGCGATCGACCGACGCGTTTTTCTCCCAGTTCGCCTATATCATCAATACCCGCGGTGTCCACCAGGATTGCCGGACCAATGCCGGGTATTTCCATGGACTTGCGAACCGGATCGGTTGTCGTTCCGGGTACATCGGATACAATGGCGATGTCTTGCTGTGCCAGGGCATTGATCAGGGAGCTTTTGCCATTGTTGCGGCGTCCGAATATGCCGATATGGGGTTTGGATTCTCTGCCTTTGGCCATGAGCGCATGCATTTAAATATGCACAAAGATAGGAAAATAACACATTTGTAGTGGCTGCAAGAAGGTATACATCTCATTCTCTGTGAGTAGATTGGCTATTTATCCAGTTTGTCTTTCAGGGTTTTGAATCCCCCGCCAAGCACTTCATTGGCTTCAAGCACTGTCATGAATGCGTCGGGATCCAGGTCATGAATGAAATCCTGAAGAATGGCTACCTCCCTGCGGGTTACGGTGGTAAAAATGATCTTGTGGTGCTTCCCGCCAAACATGCCTTCTCCTGAGATAAACGATCCCCTTCTCCCCATTTCGTGCACGAGCTTTTGCTGGATCTCCTCATGCTTCTTACTGATGATAAACAATGTTTTGTCGTAGTTTGGACCCTGCAGCACCACATCCACGACTTTGCCGTAAACAAAGATGAGGATCCAGGAATAGAGCGGAATGCGCCAGTCGCCAAACACCAGGAGGCCCAGCAAGACCACCAGGGAATCCACGATGATCATGATCTGTCCTACCGGCATGCTGCTGAAGCGTCCGATGATCATGGCAAGCACATCCGAACCACCTGTGGAAGCCCTGGCACGAAATATCAATCCCACGCCCAGTCCCACCAGGAGGCCGCCAAACACGGCTGAAAGCAGCGCATCGTCTTCCACCAGGGGCTCATAGCCGGTAAAATACCCACCCATATCCACCAATACGGCAATCAGCACCAGGGTCGTAAATGTTTTCACCCCAAAACGCGGACCGAGGATCTTCAGGCCAACCCCAAGCAAGATCATATTGAAGACCAGTGCCGTAACCCCTACGGGAAGGCCCAGCTGGTGATGCAGGATTATGGATATTCCATAGATCCCGCCCGGTAGAATTTTATAGGGAATGATAAAGTACACATAACCAAAAGTCAGGATGATTGATCCCAGCAAAATGAAGGCGTAAGCCTTGAACCATTTTTTGCTGAAGGGTTTTTCCTTGCTGATGTATGCTGCCATAATGGGTTTCTTATGATTTAGAAAACAAAAATAATTGATTCACTCCATCGGCTGACAAAAACAGGCAACAAGATAAAATAATCGCAACTTCAGAGAATCCGGGGCGCCGCTGATTAATCACGTGTAAAGGCTCCATCTGCCAGATGCTGATTTGATATGAACATTATCAGTTTCGTTTTGTTTGAACTTATACATACAATGATCTGATTTTTTGCACAATCTCTGAAAGCCAAAGTGTGGTTTCTTCAGGGCATTGTCTTTTTTTTCCACAGCCGTGGAGCACATGAATCCTTTCGGATTCATTGATTGCAAACCAAACAAGAAAGGATGGAGTTATGAAAACAAGTGTTTTGATCTTTTTGAGTCTGTTTATGATTAGTTTAACTGGAAACGCGGATCATCATGACCGTGGTGAGGATCATCACGAACAGGACAAGTTGGTAGTGTTATGGACCAGTGACGACTCCAACCTGGCAGAGCGGATGGTGTTTCCTTATGTGCATGATGCCCAAACTGCCGGATGGTTTGATGAAGTTACTCTTATTGTATGGGGGCCTTCGGCAAAACTGCTTGCAGAGAACGTGGTCATCCAGGAAAAGCTGGAAAATATCAGTGAGATGGGGGTGACTGTTGAAGCCTGCATCGTTTGCACCCATGAATACGGGGTAAACGAAATCCTCGAAGATTTTGACTACCTGATCTTAAAGCCTATGGGAGAGCCTCTCTCCGGCTACATCAAAGATCCCGGGGTCCATGTGCTTACTTTTTAAAGTAAGCCCCTTGTGTTATCTTTGACCAGCGGAAATAACCGCCTATTTGACAATTTATACTCTCCCTGACCTTATTGTTTCTGCACGCACCGGGTTTTGCCGAGATCATACATTATTCGTGGTGGGTTTGCGTATGCATGCATTGACTTCGTGGCATCCATGCCTTCTGAAGTTAATATATTTTGCATAAAGCATAGCCGATTCTTTTTCTGCAAAAAAGCAATCGCTCAAGTTGGTATTACTCAAATTGACAAATTATGGCAGGCGAAAAACATGGAAACGAAACAGCCGGTGCAATATACGGATTGGGGTTCGTAGGTGCACTCATATATTTCATATCCGCAGCCACCAGTTTCTGGGCAGGCCTGTTTGGTGTTCTAAAAGCTTTGGTTTGGCCGGCGTTCCTGGTGTACGAAACATTCAAGTATGTGGGAGCATGAGACAGCGCCCTATGTGGGTTTAAATGAGTCGGTTTACTCCCCCAAACTGGCTTCCCTGCCTTGTTATTTGCTGTTTGAGTTGATCACACCAACCAGTTTTTTCTTTGTGAAAGGTTTGGTGATGTAATCGTCGAAAACTTCACCATAATGGGCCACGTCTGATTGCATGGCATGGGCCGTCTGGGCAATGATGGGCAGATCCGGCTTAAATTTCCTGATCTCTCTGGCTGCAACATCTCCGTTAAGTTGTGGCATTTTTATGTCCATGAGCACGATGTCAATGGCCTCATTCTTGCAAATGTCGATGGCCTCCTGTCCGTTATGTGCCCGTATAACGTCAGCTCCCAGCTTATTGAGCAATGCGTTCAAAAACATAAAGTTGCTTTCCTCGTCTTCTGCTACCAGAATGGTCATTCCGGATTCTGCACTGATGTGTTCATACACTGGAAAATCAGGTGCGTGAGCTTTTTGTGAAGCCCGGAAAGGTAGTGTCAAGTAGAACGTTGAACCCTCACCTGGCGTGGATTCTGCCCAAATACGTCCCCCCATCACTTCAGCGAACCCCTTGCAAATGGAAAGACCGAGTCCTGTTCCGCCAAAATTGCTTCTTATGTTGTCGTCGGCCTGGGCAAACCGCTCAAAGATCAGGTCCAGCTTATCTGAATCAATACCCATGCCGGTATCCCGTACACTGAACTCGAGCTGCTCATCCTTTTTACGACATCCAAGCCGCACCTCTCCTTCCACAGTAAACTTAAGCGCGTTAGTCAGAAGGTTATTAAGAATTTGCAACAGCTTCGACTTATCGGCATGCATCTCAGCTTCCGCTGAATCAAGCTCATTATCGAGGGTCAGTCTGATGTTTTTATTTGCAGCCTCTTCGCTAAAGACCTCGATTTGGTTTTTCAGGAGCGTATCCAGGTTAAAATTCTCTTCATAAAGCCTTTCCTGCCTGGTTTCGATGGATGAAATGGTCAGAATGTCGTTGATTATGGAAGTAAGCTGCCAGCTGCGTTCAATCACGATATCCGCGTATTGTGCTCTCTCCGCATCACTGATCTCGTATTCTTTCAGCAGTTCAGAAAAGCCGACGATGCCATTAAGGGGCGTACGAACCTCGTGCGAAAGGTTTTGCAGGAAGGCGGATTTTAATCGGTCGCTCTCCTCGGCTTTTTCCTTGGCCAAACGTAAATCATTGATTAGCGAAGCCCTTTCTGCGTTTTGCCGTTCAAGTTCCATTGCGTGTGTCCTCAGGTCTTCATGGTTTCGGATGTTGTCAATGATTTTGGCGGCCTCTCCGGCAAACCCTTGCAAGAGGGCGATATCCTCATTTGAAAAGTGAAAGGGTTTTTCGCAGGAAGAGATGATGAGTGCACCTACCGTCTTTTCCCTGAAATAAATGGGCAGGTAGAGGTTCGACCGCAGTTTTCGCATTCCCACGATATCCTTTTCCGCCGCAGTGAGATTGGCTTTTGCGGTATCCTGCATGATCACTGGCTGGCGTGTTTGTATGGCCCTGGCCAGGTGTGGATGATCCTTTAAACCAGCCAGCCGGAGGTGTTCTGGAAAATCATCTGGCAAAGCAGGCGTCGTGGCTTCGAGCCTGATATGCTCATCATCTTGCATAAGATAGATGGCACTGGTATCCAAACCCGTAACACGCACTGCATTATCTACGATCAACTGCATAAGCTGCCCCAGCTCCATTCTCATGTTCATGTTTTGCGTGATCTGCAGTAAAGACTCCAGGCGCTGATTGCTTATCCTAAGCTGCTCTTCGTGTTTTTTTCGCTCCGTGATGTCTCGGCACACACAAAAAATCAGTTTCTCATTCCCAAACCAAGCAGCGTTTGTGCTAATTTCTACATCATAAGTGCTGCCATCCTTTCTGCGGTGCCTTGTTTCGAAAAAATCGCCATGCTCGTCAACACGCTCCATCATTCCCTCCAAATCATCGGCTGCAATGGCTGTGTCCCAATCCTTTACATTGAGTCCAATCATTTCCTCCGGTGCATAACTTAACATGTCAGCAAACTTCCGGTTGGACTCAACCACATTGCCCTGGCGATCCAGAATAACGATACCATCCCTGGATTGATCCATTAGCAAGCCATAGCTTCTGGTGTCTTTGGAAAAATCTTTCTGCATGAGCGTGCGATTAATTAGCTAACCTGCTTAATGCAAGCGATTAAATCGTTACAAAGATGCACTTTTTTATACGAATTAACCTGCATTACGGAAGAAAAGAAGGAAACAAAACTATGTTATTTTTGTTAGTTTCGCACAAACCTTTGCAACACCTTATGAATCAACTCTACCTTCTTTTATTGATTATCATTACCGGTTTTACTGCTCAAGCCCAGGAAAAATACCCGGATGGCTTCCTCCCGCAACATCTTACCGAAGAAGAAAAGACACGACTGCACAAAATTTTTGAGGACAAATCAGCTACGGAGGCGCCGGCTTATCCTGTCCGCAGCATAGCCGAGTTTGAACCGATGAGCGGCGCCCTGATACGCTACCCCCTTGGCATTCCCTACTCGCT
>PUOJ01000196.1 GCA_003552075.1 Bacteroidales bacterium | reverse complement strand
TGCAATGCTGCCGTTTTCTCCGGATGAAGCCTTTATGATATGCGCACCGACGGCCGTGCCTGTCAGGCTGATATTGTTAAAGGTAACACGGTTTCCATCGTCGGCCTCCATGTCCTGGCCAGCAAACCGCAGGCGGAGCTGAAAATCTTTGTTATTTTCCGCCCCTTCAACATGTTGAAAGTCAATTTCAAATAGCTGGTAAGCATGGCTTAGTGGCCATTCGCTGGCTTCAAGGCCCGCTCCTGTCCACTCCGAATCGGCATTCACACGGTAGTCAATAACCAGGCTTTCAGCTGCACCTTCATCCCGGGCAGCAACACGAAACAGGATATCTTCAAACCCGGTGGTGGGAAGATCAAAAACCAGTGTGTTTTCGCGGTCGCCATCCACAAAGGGCTGCCTGACCTGCAGGCCGCGCATCTCGGTATCCACATAGGGGATGTCATCATTGAGCTCCGGCAGGTAATTGAGGATGGTAGGCATGTTGCGCCGCTCCATCGAAGCCTTGCGCCAGAGCGGGTGACCGTCATCGTATGGATAGCCTGGCAGGGAACTCTCATAGTTGATCCTGCCTTCATCCGCCACGCTGTAAAACGCATCCAGTGCCTCCAATGGGGTATTGTTGGGCATGCGCGTATCGAAATACCAGTAATGGATCACCACTGGGGTGTCCAGTCGCTGAAAATGGGCTTTCACTTTGAAGTCATCATCCGGGGTAATCTCTATGACGGCATCAGTCGATTCGATATCGCCTTCCCAGTGAGAAAACAGATGACCCGGTTTGGCCACGGCTTCAATGGTCAGGGGTACATCCTTAAAATACTTGCCTGTCCACGGATAAGGATAGCGATCCACCCCGGGGGTATCCTCCATGATGCCTATGGTGTTGATGCGCACATGCCCTTTCAGCTGGTTATCCACGTCCAGCTTCACCTGCACGGTCGACTCCAGGCCAAAGTGTTCCATGATATGGTGGCGCTGATGCGGCGGTCGTTGCTGCGCAAAGCCTGTTTTCATCCCCACATGCTCCACCCAGTCGTCGTAAGCATCCGGGTAGCCCCAGCGAGCAAAATGCCTGGCGATGTCGGGGGCGACTTCCGCTTTCATCTGTTGGATCACGCTTTGGGTTCTCTCCGGAGTAAAGGCGGTGTTAAGCAGGTCGGCAAAACGATTGATAAAGTCCGTCCGGAAACGCTGGTTTTCGAGGAAGCTTCGCAGCAGGAAGGTAGACCACGGTGGATTGGGCCATCCTTCATTATCCGGGGTGGTAGCGAATGCCAGGGTGTTGTTTTTGTATGCGTCCTCACCCCCCCAGAGGCCAAACCCAAAATCGGTATCAAAGAGCAGCCATCGCCATCGGCCATCCTGGCCTTCCGGCGCATCGGGATCGTATGCATCGGTACGGTAGCGCCAGAAGTCGATGTTATTGCCAGGCCAGTCGGTATTGTCTGCGTAGATGTTCGCAATCTGGTAGTCGATCAGGTTGTCGGTATCGATGCGTGTCCGGATGTAATCATAGTGCACGTCATCCTGTAAGCCGTGCTTTTCAATGTAATCAATGGTGGCCCGATAATGCAGGTTGTCACCTTCTTTCACCTCATCCTTGCCCGTTAGCAGGTCGATTTTCTCTTCCTCCACGCCATATATGCGTTCCAGGTAGTGTTTGTCATAACGCTCCCGGATATTCTGGATACCCCAGTACTCACCATTCAGGAAGACCAGTGCGGGGCGATAGGCCTGGGTATCCATGCGCATATGGCTGGTGATGGCCTGGATGAACGCATCACGGAACATGGTGCGGCTGTCATTACCTGGTTGCCAGATTTCCGTGGGGAAATCATTTCCGGAGTTCCGCAGGATCAATCGCTTATAACCCTGGACCCCCTCGCCGAAAAAATCATGATGCAGGTGGGAGTTCGTGTATTTGTTCCTGGCATATAGCCTCAGTGATTTCATGGGATAGGAGCGTGTGGCGCCTCCGTGGATGCGGATGCCGATATCTTGTGCCAATGCCCGTTCATGTCCGTTTTGCTCAAACAGCTCCATGTGGGCCGGATACTCCCATTCATCCCCGCGCCTGCGCCAGTTTCCATAAAAAGGCCAGGAAAAATTTTGCCCGGGATTGTCCAGGCGCCATTGGTCTGCATCCAACCCGGGCGTATAAATCCCATCATCATAATCAAAAAGATAATTCTCCTGGACGCTGATGGAGATCACCGGCAGGTGAAATTTGCCGGGGCCTTCCGGGTGGACAAAATAGCTGTGTGTGATGATGTCGGAGGGCAGGAAACCTTCTTTGTAGGCCCTGGCGCGAACTACCTTGCCCTTGAAGACCGGATCATCGGGCATATAATCTGGTGGCTGCACGGTGGCAGTGATCCGGACAAGCTTGTCTTCTTCGGACGACCGGTCATAGACGTGAATGCTTTCCTGGTAGCGCCACGAGCGGTAGGTATGGAAAAGCGTGTCGCCAAGGGGGTCATCCGCATAGAAGGAATAAGCATTTTTGTAAGGATAGGTTGCACCCTCGGTATTGTGCTTGCAGGGCTCAGAGCCATCCAGCGTAAAGACGATCATCACCTCCGGATCACCGTGCGTGATGTCCAGGTCAAAAGCTTCCGTGTAAAAGCCACCCTCCCTGGAGAACGCCGGCGGATCCAGAATATCTATGGCGCCGGCTGTAACATTAGGCTGGCCCGGGGTGGGCTCATCAAAATAAAACCATTGATCACCTCCATCGGGTTTCCTTCCATACGATACGTCGGTAGGGATCCAGGTTGGCGGCAACTCGTCGATGCGCACCTCGTCAGGGCGGGTCAGCAGCACTTCCTCACCGGCGCTGGCAATGCGAAAATTGCTGTGCAGGGGGGCATCGGGGTCATTCCGGTCTTTCCCGGAAGCCCATATAAGCACAAATTCTCCTGGACCAATGCTGACATCTGGAAAAATCCATCTGAACGGGTTGTCGTAATCGTCAGACAGTCCCCAGCCAAGCAGGTTGATTGGATCTTCACCGGGATTGTAAAGCTCGACCCAATCCTCGTAATCGCCGTCCTCATCGGCATTGCTGGCGGCATTGGAGGCCAGCACTTCGTTGATCACTACTTGCTGCGCACTGGCAAAGGCTGTGGCAGATAGCAACATCGTGGCAAGCAGCAGGGAAAGGATATATTGGGTTGGCTTTTTCATCATGATGAATTAAGGGTTAAGCAGACAGGCGCACCCGCGGATCCAGTCGCGCATAGAGGATATCTACTGCAATATTGATCAGCACGAGCACCGCAGAGATAAGCAAGACGGCCCCCATAAGCACCGGAAAGTCGTAATATTCGAGGGCGTTGACGATGACGACCCCAATGCCTTTCCAGTCAAACACATATTCGACAAACACCGCACCTGCCATCAGGGAGGCAAACCAGCCGGATATGGCTGTAATCACCGGATTAAGGGCATTTTTCAGGGCATGACGCGTGATGATACGCGCTTCTGAAAGCCCTTTTGCCCGGGCTGTGCGGATGTAGTCCTGAGCCATCACCTGGTTGAGCGAGCTGCGGGTGAGTTCGGTGACGATGGCGAGAGGGCGTATCCCGAGCGTAACTGCGGGCAGGATGAGGTTTTTCCATGCGATGTATTCGCCCCGGCCAAAATCATCCACTGCATACAGCGATCCGGTCATGCGCAGCCCCGTGATGTCACCCAACAGGTAGGCAAAGACCCAAGCGATGAGGATGGCGGCAAAGAAGGAAGGCAGCGACATCCCAATGACAGAGAACACCAGGGTGCCCCGGCTGAGCCAGGGTTTTCGCTTCAGCGCGATGAAGGTGCCGGTTACGACTCCGAGGAGCATGGCAAAAAGGATGGACACGCCAGCAAGCAGCAGGGTGTTGGGAAAAGCGTTGACGAGGATTTCCGTGACAGGCCTGTCGCTCTGATAAGAGCGCCGGAGATAAGGTTGTTTGATCACAAGGCTATATTCACCAGCGCGAAGGAGGTGCTGATAAGAGTACGCTTCAGGGTCAAGATAGATCAGGCTTTCTTCGGCCTGGTGCTTGTGCAGGCTTACCGGTGAGAGGTCGTTGAGATAATGCAGGTATTGCTTATGCAACGGCCTGTCGAGGCCAAGGTCACGCTGTATGGCCTCCACCGAGCTGATGTCGGCACGCTGCCCTAACATCATGCGGGCCGGGTCACCGGGCAACACATTAAACAAGAGAAATACCACCGTGACTACCCCAAAGAGCACCCACAGGCCATACCATAACCGCCTGACCAAAAAGCGTATCACTCCAGTTCAAGTTTTATCAGGGCAAAGACTGCATAGTTGATCATGTCGTGATAATTGGCATCGATGCCCTCTGAATATTCGGCCTTTCCTTCGTTGTCTTCAATTTGCTTGATCCGGAGGAGTTTCATCAGGATGATGTCAGCGAGGGAAGAGACCCGCATATCACGCCATGCTTCACCATAGTCGTGGTTCTTGTCTTGCATAAGCTTTTTGGACTGCTCAAAATAGCTTAAGTACAGTTTTTCCGCCTCCTCCGGGGTCATGTCGATGTGGTCACTCTCACCCAACTCCAGCTGGATCAATCCAATGACAGAATAGTTAACAATGCCGATAAATTCCGGGGAAATCCCCTCCCGTATTTTTTGTGTACCTTTGCGCTGTAACGACCGGATCCGCTGCGCCTTGATGAAGATTTGGTCGGTGAGCGAGCTGGGACGCAAGATGCGCCAGGCACTGCCATAATCCTGCATCTTATTTTTAAATACATCCCGGCACAAGTGCATGATCTGATCATATTGCGCATCGGTTTGTTTCTCCTGGCTCATGACATATCATTATAAACATTGACAAAATGCGATCCAGCCAATGACAAAAGAGGCTTTTTTTCATCCTCCCCGGACCATCAACTGTAAAGGCAAAATTATAAATTTATCTGCTCCCCTCGTGATGGGTGTGATGAATATTACGCCAGACTCGTTTTATGATGGAGGCAGCTACCGTAACCCCCTGGATGCCATTAAAAAAGCGGAGCAGTTCCTGGATGAAGGCGCGGACATCCTTGACATGGGTGCTGCCTCGAGCCGGCCTGGTGCAACGATCATTCGTCCCGATGAAGAACAAGACCGGCTGCTGCCAGCACTTAAGGCTGTTGTCAGACAGTTCCCGGAAGCCGTGGTCTCCATTGACACTTACCATAGCAGCACCGCCAGGATAGCCATAGAGGCCGGTGCCCATCTCATCAACGACATCTCCGCAGGAGAAATCGACAAGCAAATGTTCAATACCGTGGCGGAGCTCCAGGTCCCTTACATCATGATGCACATGCAGGGCCGGCCCGATAACATGCAGCTCGAACCCTCCTACCATCACCTCATCAAGGATATTGCATTCTATTTCTCAGAAAAGGTCAGCATACTGAAGGAAAAAGGGGTACACGACATCATCCTGGATCCGGGTTTCGGCTTTGGCAAGACCCTGGAGCAGAATTATCAGCTGCTTGCCGGGCTGGACTATTTCCGGATGTTTGAACTGCCCTTACTTGTTGGCGTTTCAAGGAAATCAATGATTAACAAGGTGCTCGGGGTGCCACCTTCCAGGGCACTCAACGGCACCACGGTACTTAACACCCTGGCTATCGAACAAGGTGCAGACATTATACGGGTACATGATGTAAGAGAAGCCAGCGAGGTGATAAAAATCTGCAGTTTTTATCAAAAACAACGATAAATATTTATCTTTACCCTGCCCGGATCAAACCACAGCGATATGATGGCTTATTTCATCCCCGGTTTTCTTCAGATCAGGCTTCTCGACATCCTGGATATTGTCCTGGTGGCCATCCTGATATACCAGCTATACAACCTCATCCGCGGCACCGGGGCAATGAACATTTTTTTGGGTATCCTTTCCATATACATGATATGGTGGCTGGTGCGGATCTTCGAGATGGAGCTGCTGACTGCCATCCTGGGTGAGTTCATTTCTGTTGGTGTACTGGCCCTGATCATTGTCTTTCAGCCTGAAATTCGAAAGTTTTTGCTGGTCATCGGCAAACGAAGCATCATTCAGAGCGGTTCAAGATCATTTTTCAAGGGGTTGTGGCAGATGGAAGAGGAACGCGAACTGAACATCCCCGCGATCGTCAACGCATTCGAGTCCCTTTCTGAACAAAAAACAGGGGCACTGGTGGTGATCACGCATGAAGACAAGCTGGAGTCTTTCATAGAGACGGGCCAGCGCATGGATGCCGAAATCTCAGAGCAGCTTATCGGGTCCATATTCTATCTCAACAGTCCGCTGCACGATGGCGCCGTGATCATATCAGACAACAGGATCCGCGCTGCGCGCTGCGTGCTGCCGGTTTCATCCATAAGAAAGATTCCCGCCTCATTGGGGCTACGCCACCGGGCAGCAATTGGAATCACGGAACAAACAGACGCCATTGCTTTGCTTGTCAGCGAACAGACCGGAAAGATCTCCTGGTGCAAGGGCGGAGAGATCAAGCGCAACATCAAGCCGCTTCAACTCAAGGAACTGCTTGTCAAAGAATTTACTGGTGGGAAAGAGCAAGATGGCAGCGGCAAAGAGAAGTTTTCATTCCTGAAACACATCATTAAACAAAAAGATATCTCATGATACTGATTGCAGACAGTGGAAGCACCAAAACGGACTGGGTCGTTGCAGAGGGCCACAACGTGCTGAAAACCTTCAAAACTGTCGGCATGAATCCCTATTTTGTCCAAACCGAAGAGGCAAAGGGAATACTACAGGAAGCATTTGCCGGGAAATTTAACAAAGAAGACATCCGTGCCGTTCATTTTTATGGTGCCGGATGCTCTTCTGCTCCAAAGCAACAAGTAATCCAGGATGCACTACAGGATATCTTCCCCCATATCACCACGGAGGTAGATCACGACATGCTCGGTGCCGCAAGGGCACTGTTTGGAAACAGCAGCGGAATTGCATGCATCCTGGGAACGGGGTCAAACGCCTGCGTATATGATGGACGGCACATCACCGAAAGCTTGTTTTCCCTTGGATACATGTTTGGAGACGAAGGCAGCGGTGCACACCTTGGCAAGACCTATATTGCAGATCACTTGAAAGAGAAGGCACCACAGGAGATCATGCATGCCTTTGTTGACAAATATGAACTGAGCCGGGAAATGATTCTCACCAATATCTATAAAAAATCCAACCCCAATCGGTTCCTGGCTTCCTTTACGCACTTTCTGAGGGAACACATTACCCACCCCTATGTCTATAGCCTGGTGCAAGCATGCTTTGAAGCATTTTTTGAAGAACAGCTAAGTCGCTTTTCCGAATATAAAAAATACAGGCTGGGATGCATAGGATCGGTGGCATACCATTTCCGTGAGGTGTTTGAAAAAGCAGCAGAAAAATATGGGTTGCAGGTCACGCAAATGATGGCATCTCCAATGGAAGGACTTGTTCGCTATCATGCTGGTAAACCATCATGAATCCACCATAAATCCACTACAACAATGCCGACTTTCCTCTGATCAAGGCCACTATTTCATCGTAAGCCTCCGGATGGCACCAATGCGCATCATCATAACGTTTAAACCAGGTAATTTGCCTTTTGGCATATCTCCTGGTATGGGTTTGGATCTTATTTACAGCAACAGAGAGCGGCCAAACCCCTGACAACCAAGCGTAAATTTCCTTATAGCCCACCGTATTGAGCGCATTGTGATGACGGTACGGAAAAAGATCCCAGGCTTCTTCCACCAGGCCGTCACGGAGCATCTGGATTGTACGCAAATTGATACGGTCAAAGAGCTCCTGGCGCGGTCGGTTTAGGATGACCTTCAGGGTATGAAAAGGCCGGTCGACTGCGGTACTTTGCCGAAGTGCCGAAAACTTTTCCCCGGTGGTGAGAAAGGTCTCAATGGCCCGCATCATGCGATTAGGGTTGGCGCGGTCTACCTCTTCATAATATTGCGGATCCACTTGCCTGAGCCAGCGCCGCAAGCCTTCAATACCTTGCAGGGCATGGATATTTTTTACTTCCTGCCGGGCTTCGGGGTCGGGGTCGGGAAGATCATCGATGCCATGGAGCAGGGTGTCGATATACAGTCCGGAGCCACCTGTCAGGACCAATACCGGATGGTCAGTAAATAGCGTGCTCAACAGGTTCAGCGCATCGCTGGCATATTTTGCCGCGTTGTAGTCGTCGTAGATCGACAGGTGTCCGATAAAGTGATGTGGAGCTGACTCCAGTTCAGCCTTGGTAGGAGCAGCAGTACCTATTTGCAGCTCTTTATAAAACTGGCGGGCATCTGCAGAGATGATGTGTGTCCGTAGTTCCCTGGCCAGGCGCATGGTGAAGGTAGTCTTTCCGACTGCCGTCGGGCCGGTGACCAATACCAGCAGGGGTTTATGTTTTTGGGGGCTCATCATGATCCGTATCGTCATAATAATCCTCCCCTCCTTCAATCTGGTCAAAATCCGACAAGTCTTCTGGTGGGGCGTCCCCATCGCCATAAGAAAAGTCCATGGGTGTTTCCACACCCGGAATTTGTTTGGGTGTAGCCAAAAGTTCGCGCGGCACAGCCCCTTTTGATTTGCTGATGCGTGGATAGCTTTGGGCATCACTTGCGCGCTGGATCTTCATCAGTTCGATATAGAAAGTCCACTGGTTGAGATTGTCATACATAAACAGCATCCGCTGATGGGGATCGTCTATATGGTCCTTCAGGAAGGTTTCATGCATGAGCAATGCACCGCCCTGCCTTTCCTCTTTGTCTTCTCTTAAGCTATCATCTACCCCTTTGTCAGTCTCCGCTTCCACCTCATCCGGAGCTTGGCCAGGAGGGGAAGAAGGGTCCATATCCACAAGCTGGATCTCCTGTAGCTTTCGGTAGCGGTGATCACAAATGAAAAAAGAGGCCAGCATACCCGGATCAAGGCCAAGGTTACCCAAAATAGCCTGATGGAAGTCCTCAAAAGTCTGATCAGCACGCAGCTCAATCT
>PUOJ01000022.1 GCA_003552075.1 Bacteroidales bacterium | reverse complement strand
GATAGTGGCATCAACACACCAGGGGGTGCGTAGCCGAAAATTCTTCATTTTCGAGCTACGCACCCCCTGGTGTGTTGATATGCCGGCGTCAGCCGGCTTGTTTATGAGCTGCTGGCGGAGAGAGGGGGATTCGAACCCCCGGTACCCTAATCGGGTACGGCAGTTTAGCAAACTGCTGGTTTAAGCCACTCACCCACCTCTCCTGATAAAGAACGTCGATTTTTAGAGATTGCAAAAATACACTTTTTACCAATCCCAACAAAAAAATCTCCACCCGAATTTCGAATAATCACAGTTGCTGCCAATGCCACAAAGAAATTCCGCGCTCTTTGCAAGTCAATGAATATTCAAACAAAGGGAGTACTCATCTTATATCCGAAACCCTTAATTAGCACATTGGCACATTACCACATTAGCACATTACCTCACCCGTGGTGCTCATGAAACTTCTTCACCCGGTACTCCAAATCTGGGAACTGATCGCGGCTCACCAGGGAAACGCAGGCGCGAAGGCCTTCGAGCCGCTCGCTGCCGGTGATGGCCAGCGAAATGGCTGAAATGCCATAATATACCAAAGCTTCTATGAGCTCAGCGCCAGAAAAGCCGGGATAGGAAATGGTGAAGTAGAAGCCGTCTGCAAGGGGCTTGTCTTCGTCCTTGTCGTAGACGATCCTGAAACCATTGTCGGTGAAAATCTTCTTCATGATCTTTGCCTTTTCACCGTATTCCTTCACCACGTCGACGAAGTCGTACTCGCCGTCATTGACAGCCTTCAGCATGGCCTCCAGGGCAATCTGCGGCGAATGCGCCGTGCCTGCGCTCAACGCGTATATTGAACCGAAGACCATGGCCCGGCCAAACTGCTCCATGCCATAGTATGGTCGAAGATCCCTTGCCTGTTTTTCAAACAGGGTGTCAGAGATCACCATCATGCCGATGCGCTGCCCCGCATAGCTGAATGACTTTGAGCTGGATATGAGCAACACATAGTTTTCTGTGTAATTGGCCACGCTGGGCTGATAGGGCGGCTGACCAGGCTTGGACAGGTCCTGGCGGAAGTCCATCGCAAAATAGGCCAGGTCTTCGATCACCACCACCCCGTATTTCGTGGCCAACTCCCCGATGATCTTGAGCTCGGTTTCCGTAAAACAAATCCAGGAGGGGTTGTTCGGATTGGAATACAGGAGGGCCGCCACATTGCCCTTGGCCAGGTGGGATTCCAGTTTCTCCCGAAGTTTCTCCCCGCGGTAATTGTACACATCAAAGCTGTCGAATTTGGTACCCTGTACGCGGCACTGCTGCTTATGCACAGGGAAGCCCGGATCCAGGAAAAGGATGGTATCCTTGTTTTTATCCATGCGTGTCACCGTCATGAAGGTGGCAAAGCTGCCCTGCATGGAGCCAACGGTAGGAATGCAGCCCCTGGGATCTACGTCCACACCAACAAACAGCTTCACAAAGCGGCTGATCTCCTTTTTCAGCCCGGGGATGCCATCAATATCCGGATACAGGGAGGCAATGCCCTTATCGAGGGCTTCCTTTTCGGCATTAACGCCAATCTCTGAAGCAGGCAGACCAGGAATGCCCATTTCCATGCGTACATAGCGCTCGCCCGTTTCAGCCTCCACGAGGTCGACAAGCCGCTTGATTTCGCGGATGGAGGCCTTGCCTACATTTTCAAGGCCCATTTGTGCTGCATACTTGTTAACTACTTCCGAAGGTATAGGTGTGTCTTTTCTCATGATGAATATGTTTTAGGATCCTTATTATATACAGTGAGATGAACTGTTTTTGCTATTCGATTTGTCTACACAGTTTTTTTGAATGAATTGGCCAAAATACACATTTCTCTGTGATTTATGAAAATCCCCACGGCCTTTTTCAGAAAACAGTATCCGAAAATAACTAAAATACCTACTTTTGCCTTCACCTGAAACAGCAAATCCATGTCTGCGCTATTCTTACAGCAATTAATCCTTTCGGTGGTGGTCTCGGGCATCTGGATTACCATGGCGACCATGGTATCAGAAAAGATGGGCACCAAGCTGGGCGGCATGATCGCCAACCTGCCGAGTACCATCCTGACCTCCTTGCTGTTTATCGGCATCACACAAACACCGAAGTTTGCCGCTGAAGCCACGGTAACCGTGCCATTGGGCATGTTTTTGAGCACCATGTTTCTGTATGTGTTCATTTCCCTTGCGGGGAGGGGCCTGGTTGTTGCCCTGGGCGGTGGACTGGCAGCCTGGATCCTGCTTGCGTTGCTTTCGTCGCTCTTCCAGGAAACGAACCGGATGATATGGATAGTCCTGTACTTCGCCGGTGCGATTGGCACATATATGTTAGCTGAGAAGGTATTGAAGATCCCATCCATGGGAAAGATCAAAAAACGCTACTCCATTTCGCAGTTGCTTTTCAGGGCTTTATTTGCAGGCAGTGTGGTGGGTGCGTCGGTCCTGATCGCGCGCACCGGCTCAGCTTTCTGGGCCGGGCTCTTTGCTTCGTTCCCGGCCACGATGCTGTCCACCATGGTCATCCTGACAGTATCTGCAGGCCCGCCATTTGCCAGGGGAACAGGAAAGATCATGTTGCTGGCTTCAACCAATATCGTCATCTACAGCTTTGTTGCAGGATATGTTTTCCCGCTAACCGGTTTATGGTGGGGAACGGCAGCTGCATATGCGGTTTCAGCGCTTTGGGTATGGTTTTTGAAACCGCTTTTCGACAGGGGGCTGTAATTTGCACCTCAAATACTTTTTTTGGTTATTTTTACACGAAATATTTTTAACACCATTTTTTAACACCTATTTTTATGAAAGCAACCTATGTAATTTACACTGTATTATTTGCACTTTTCGCCTTCCACGCCACGGCGCAGGAAGAGGTTGGCTACAAGGAACCACCTGCTGAGATCATTGAACTGGTGGATGCCCCGGTAACGCCATCCATGCAAATCGGCCCGCGCAACAACGTAATCCTGTTGCTGGAGAACACCGGACTCCCCACCATCGAGGATCTCGCCAGTGAAGAACTGCGGCTGGGCGGCACCCGTTTCAACCCGCGTACCAACGGACGCGATTTTGGCCGCTATCATACGGGTCTGAGCCTGATGGATATTGACGGATCCAACGAGAGACAGGTAACAGGACTCCCGGAAGATCCCCGCATTCAGCGTGTTTCCTGGTCACCCGACGGACAAAAGATTGCCTTCACCCATACGCACGATGGAGGCATTGAGCTCTGGGTGTTGGACATGGCTACTGCAGAAGCCACGCAGTTAAGCGGCCCGGTGATCAACGATGTGCTTGGCAATGCCTTCAACTGGCTGTCAGACAGCGAAACCATCATATACAAAGCCGTCCCGGAAGGACGGGGAGAAGCACCCGAAAGACCACGTGTAGCCACCGGGCCAAATATCCAGCAGAGCATCGGTGAAAGAGCCGCGGTCCGTACATTCCAGGATTTGCTCAGCGACAGGTATGATGAAGCCATTTTTGACCATTATACTACCTCGCAACTGGTCAAAACAGATTTGGAGGGCAATACAGAGCCGATCTGGCAAAGCGCCGTCATTTCCTCGTTTAACACATCTCCCGACGGACAATACATCCGGGTCACCACATTGCAAAAACCTTACTCATACATTGTGCCATTCTCGCGTTTCGCGCAGCGCTATGACATCATTGATGTGGATGGCAACCACATCAGGACCCTCGCTGACATCCCCGTGACCGAGGTGATGCCCCAGGGCTTTGGTGCCACACGTGAAGGACCACGCAACATCTCCTGGCGCAATGATGCCCCGGCTACCATCATCTGGGCAGAAGCCCTGGATGGCGGAGACCCCAGGGCCGAGGCAACATACCGCGACCAGGTTTTTTTCCTGGAGGCCCCGTTTGAAGGAGATCCCATCGAAGGATTCAAAACCAACTACCGTTACAGCGGCATCACATGGGGAACAAGCGATTTCGCACTGGTGAGCGAGTTCTGGCAGCCAACACGTATGGCGAGGATGAGCTCCTTTCATCCTGAAGACCCTGCAGCAGGCCTCACCCTGCTGGGTGAACGTTCAGCAGAAGATCGGTATGGTGACCCGGGCAGGCTGCAAACAGCGCCCAATGAATATGGCCGCAACGTCCTTATGTTTGACGAGCAGGCACGCCACTTGTACCTCATAGGTCAGGGCGCATCACCCGAAGGGAACCGCCCCTTCATAGATCAATATGACTTCGAGACCGGAGACACGATCAGGCTATGGCGCAGCGAATCTCCCTATTATGAAAACCCGGTGCGCATCATCGACCCGGACAGACAGCTCGTGATGACCCGCAGGGAAGCCGTGGAAGAGCGTCCCAACTACTATTTGCGCGACCTGGGTAACGATAACCTCACCCAGATCACCGACTTTCCCGAGCCTTTCCCGCAGATGCGTGAGGTTTACAAGGAGATGCTCCACTATGAAAGGGAAGATGGCATACCGCTTTCCGGTGAGATATTCCTCCCCCCCGGCTTTGAACCCGGTGTGGATGATCCGCTGCCAACCATCCTGTGGGCCTACCCGAGGGAGTTCCTGACCGCCGACGGGGCAGGACAGGTCACCGGATCTCCTTATACTTACACGCGTTTAGGGCCCTCATCCATCGTGATGCTCGTCACACAGGGATACGCGGTGCTCAACAATGCCTCCTTCCCTATAGTTGCACAGGATGACGGCGAGCCTAACGACACCTTCGTGGAACAGCTTGTAACCAATGCCGATGCCGCCATCTCCAATCTGGTTGAGATGGGGATTACTGATCCGAACAGGGTTGGCGTATCCGGTCACTCCTATGGCGCCTTCATGACAGCCAACCTGCTTACCCACAGCGACATTTTTGCTGCCGGCGTGGCCCGAAGCGGCGCATATAACCGCACCTTTACCCCTTTCGGCTTCCAGTTTGAGGAAAGGACATACTGGCAGGCCCCCGACCTGTATAATGCCATGTCGCCCTTCATGCATGCCGATAAGATGGAGACACCCATGCTGCTGATCCATGGTGCCGATGATAATAACGCCGGCACCTTCCCGATGCAGAGCGAGCGCTATTATGATGCCCTGCGTGGCCATGGCGCCACCGTCAGGCTGGTCATGCTGCCACATGAAAGCCACGGATACCGCGCACGCGAGTCCGTGTTGCACATGCACTGGGAGTGGCTTGAGTGGCTTGATAAGTATGTAAAGCACAGGGAGGAATAACTCCACAAATACAACTATTTACAAAAAAGCCGGAATCAGCATCTCCGGCTTTTTTTTGACCTGAGCTTATTTACAGCGACCAAAGAGAGCTGTACGCTTAGAATATGACATTAGGTTTCCAGCCCATAAGCATAATGCAGGCAAGGGACAATGAAGCATGCATGCAAATCATCGCCCCAATGAACAAAGCCCGATCCTGTATCGTTAAGCAACTATCACATCGTATTCACTTAACGACACCAATTATGACAAAACTCAAAGAAGGCGACAAAGCCCCTGATTTCAAGGGAAAAGACCAGGATGGCAATTGGATCTCACTGGATGATTTCAAAGGCCACAAACTCGTATTATACTTTTATCCCAAAGACAGCACCCCGGGTTGTACATCCCAGGCCTGTAATTTACGTGACAATTACGACTACCTGCTCAAAAACGGATACAAAGTGGTGGGCGTAAGTGCAGACAGTGAAAAATCACATCAAAAATTCATTGAAAAGAATAACCTGCCATTCCCGCTCATCTCTGATACCGGAAAGGAAATTTTGCAAGCCTATGACGTATGGGGTTTGAAAAAATTCATGGGAAAGGAGTTCATGGGGATCAAACGCACCACCTTTGTAATTGATGAAGAAGGAAAGATCGAAGAAGTAATTGAGAAGGTAAAAACCAAGGACCACACGGCGCAAATCATCAAGGCGTAATGACTTTCTCCACACCTTATTGATTTTGACCAAATCAACATTTATAACCTGCATTATGCGTAAATAAAAGAACCGCAACGCAAAAGCATTGCGGTTCTTTTATTCTAATGCAGTTCTTTTGCGCTAAAATGCTATATTTGCTTGCAATCTGCGTAATGTAAAATCCTAAAACCATAAATGATGACCAACAACACGCTGAAGCAACTTGCGCCCAATGTATTATGGAAATATTTTGAAGAAATATGTGCCATACCGCATCCATCCAAAAAGGAAGAAGCCATTGTAAATTATGTAAAGCAGGTGGGCAATGAGCTCGGGCTTGAAACGGAAACCGACAAAGCAGGTAATGTGGTGATCCGCAAGCCGGCCACTCCGGGCATGGCAGACAAAAAAACAGTGATCTTGCAGGGTCATCTGGACATGGTACCGCAAAAAAACCAGGATACCGACCACGATTTTGAAAAAGACCCCATTGAACCTTACATTGATGGCGAATGGGTGAAAGCCAAAGGGACCACATTGGGTGCCGACAATGGCATTGGGGTAGCCGCAGCGCTTGCCGTGCTGGAGTCGCAGGATATTCAGCATGGTCCCATTGAAGCCCTTTTTACGGTGGACGAAGAAACCGGGATGACGGGAGCTTTTGCCCTCGAACCTGGCTTTCTGAAAGGCGATATCCTCATCAACATGGACTCCGAAGATGAAGGTGAGCTTTACATCGGTTGCGCCGGGGGCATAGATACCAATGCGTATTTCAGCTACAAGGAAGAACAAACGCCGGACAATCACCAGGCCTATGCAGTCAATGTAAAAGGCTTAAAAGGCGGACATTCCGGTCTGGACATCCACCTCGGACGCGGCAATGCAATCAAACTGCTGAACAGGTTGCTTTGGAAAGCCAACCGAGAACTGCAAATGAGGGTTGCAGCCATTGATGGAGGCAGCCTCCGCAATGCCATCCCAAGGGAAGCCGGCGCCGTAGTCACCGTCCCAAAAGATCAGGCCGGCGCTTTTGAAGAAATGGCCATGGCCATGATTGCCGACTGGAAAAATGAACTTGGCAAAGTGGATCCGGGCATTGAGTTGGTAGTAAAAAACACCGACCTGCCGGGCAAGGTGATGGATGAGCCATCCACCAAAAACATTTTAAATGCCGTATATGGATGTCCGAATGGCGTGATGCGCGTGATCAGCGACATGCCCGAAGTGGTCGAAACAAGCACCAACCTGGCCGTGTTAAAGTCGGGAGGCGGAAAAGTAGAAGCAGCCACCCTCCAGCGCAGCTCCGTAGATTCTGCCAAGGCCGACCTCGCCAACATGATGCGCTCCGTATTTGAAATGGCTGGTGCAGAAGTAATACAAAGAGGTGAATACCCCGGATGGAAGCCTGACGTAGACTCCCCCATTCTGAAAACCATGTCGGAAGTGTATAAAAAGATGTATGGCAAAACGCCTGAACAGAAAGTCATTCACGCCGGACTGGAATGCGGCATCCTGGGAGGAAAGTATCCGCACCTTGACATGATCTCTTTTGGGCCAACGATCCGTAATCCGCATTCACCTGATGAAATGGTCAATGCCACCACGGTGAAACTCTTTTACGACTTTCTCCTGGAAACATTAGCTAACATCCCATCAAATTAGGTGCATTTAAATTAGGTGCATTTAAATTATGTTAACAGCTTGAATTAAATGAGAGTTTTTTGTAACTTGCTGAACCATCACTAAAAACACAATCGTATGAATGAAGAGAATGTAAAAGGAACGAAGAACCTGCAAATTGGTCTCATCGTAGTAGCGGCAGTTCTGCTGCTCTCCATTATCGGGAATGTCATTTACATGACAAGATCGGGGCGCCTTGCTGATGAAAAGGAACAGGTTATGAGCGACAAGGAATCCCTTGAGATCGAAAAAGAAGTGCTCAGTGAAACCATTGAAGTGAAAGATGGCATCATTGAAGAGCGCAATGAAAAACTGGAGCTCCTCGCGGAAGAGCATGAAGCCTTAATGGCTGAAAAAGATGCCCGCATCGCACAGCTCAATCGCCAGGTGTCTGTCAGAGCCTCAGACCTCGAAGAACAAAAAGAGCGCAATGATGAGCTCAAAAACAACAAAGAGGAGCTTGAACATCAGATCGAGAAGCTTAGCGATGAGATTTACACGCTGGAACAGGAAATGGATGCCCTTGCAGCTGCCTATGAGCAGCTCGAAGCCAAAGGCAAGGAGGCAGCCAAACTGAATGCCTACAACATCAATGTACTTACCAAGTGGGATCGCTGGTTGTGTGCCGACCGTTATAATGTGTCCCGTGCACGCCGTGTAGATGAAACATTGGTTGGCTTTGAAGTGGATGGCAGCGTGTTTACTGAAGCTGGCCCCAAAAGCATCTACTTGCTGATGTATGATCCCCAGGATAACCTGATGTACCCATCAGATGAAATCTTTGAAGCAGCTTATGAAGAAGCGGATGAAGTCATTCAAATCGATTCCTATTACACAGAGATGAGGGAAATCGAATATGCACACGAACCAGTCATGCTCGAATTCAATATCCTGCACGAGGATCGCCTTCCGGCCGGGCCATATCGCATTGAGGTGTACATTGACGGGAGATTAGCCAGAACAAAAATTGTGAACCTGGACTAAGCCGGGTAAAAGATTAATGATGTCCTTGTTATTTTAAAATTATTGTTTATCTTTGCAGCCTGAAAAAACAAAGGACGGCCTCAGAAATCAAGGGCATTCTTAACGTCAAAATTACAGCACAATGAAAAGGACATTTCAACCTTCGGTAAGAAGCAGAAAGAATAAGCACGGATTCAGAAAGCGCAGTGCAACGAAAAGCGGAAAACAGGTTTTGGCTGCACGCAGGGCCAAAGGAAGGAAAAAGTTGTCCGTTTCCTCAGAAAAGACTCATAAGTAGGTTTTGGTTAAGTAAATAGGTTTACAACGAAAAGACCGGTTCATTCCCATGAATCGGTCTTTTTTATTTATTTATCCTGACCTTTGCCTCTACTATACTTCTTACTTCTTACTTCTTACTTCTTACTTCTTACTTCTTACTTCTTACTTCTTACTTCTTACCCCTGTCTTAAAAAT
>PUOJ01000003.1 GCA_003552075.1 Bacteroidales bacterium | reverse complement strand
CCCTGGGAGAAGACCTCTATGTCTCCCTCAAGTTGCCTTCGCTTATCATCGGCACCATCGGTGGCGGGGTCTCCCTTCCCACCCAGCGCGAATGCCTGGAGATCATCGGTTGTTATGGGAAAGGAAAGGCAAAGAAATTTGCAGAGGTAGCCACCGCCACACTCATAGCCGGCGAGATATCCCTCGCAGCCTCGGTGGTAGCCGGCGATTTCGTGACTGCACACGAAAAATATGGCAGGAATAAGCCCGGAAAATAACAGGGAAAGTGCCCCGACATGTCCTTCCGAAGTTTTGAAGTTGCCCAAGGTGCTTCAGATGCGCCGTGACATGGCAACCTCTTAACCAGTCAAATCGCCGCTGGCAACACTATAACCCTTACAGCCCCTTAAAAGTAGCAGAGAGTCCCTTATCTGATCATCCCACCAAAAAACAGGCTGTTCATAAACATTTTACCGGTACCGAACCAATAGCCGCGGAAATTGGGATTGTGCATCAGTGAAATGACATTTCCCCTGCCCTTTCTGTGGACCACCACGCCTGCCGTTTCATCCAGTAAATCCTTGTAGCCTTCCCAGGCATACCCACTGAGCAAGGCGTCTTCCGTGAAGATCATGGGGTTGGCAAATGGATTATCCGTCGGCTCTGCAGCCAGGGTGCCAGACACGTGGATAGGAAGGTTGCCGTTGCGGTAACCATAAAACAGGGGATGTGTGGTATCAATATGTGTATTGAAGATGCTTCCTGAAATGCGCCGGGCACCACGAATGTCGCGCATGCTGCTGTATGGGAGCATCACAGGATCGTCCACCTCAGGAGTCTCCACCCACGTCATCTCAATCAGCTCTTGCTGCTTAAGCCAGCGGTTAGCTGAGCCAAAGGCAACCACGGTACCGCCATTTTCAATCCAATCGGACAAGGCTTTGACACCCCGCTCACCCAGGTTATTGTAGCTGCCGGATACCATCACCATCACGTTATAGCGGCTCAGATCCACGCCAGTCATGCGATCAAGCTCTACCTTGGTGACCGGCATACTGAAGCGCTGATCCAGGAGGTGCCATACCTCCCCGGCCTCCCGGCTGTTGGTACCTCTGCCTATGGGCATGATTACATTGGGCTTATGCAGGTTCCTGAAGCTGGGACTGCCGAGATGAATCCCCTCGGCAACCAGGCTGGTTTCCGCTGCGTAGATATCAATGCCGGCATATTCTGCGGCATTCCTCACCAACTCGTGTACATCAGCTTCCGGCATTTCCTGGCTTTGCAGGGGAACGATCACCGCCCCGTAATGAAATGCGCGTTTTTCGCCACCTGCCTGCATATGGAAAGGGCTGGTGGCTACCCGGGTGCGAAGCCCTTTGCGCTGAAGCGCATAGAGTGCCTTCGGGGCATAAAACTCATCCCAGTCAAATACGTAAGCCATGCCAGCCTTTTCGCCGTGCAGGGCGCCAGATGGTCTTTCCGGCTGGGCGACCTTATCGCCAAGCAAAGATCGCAGCTGCCTGTGAGAATCTATGGTAGTGTATGGCAGATTGAAAGCCAGGGGCTTGGTCCAGGTGGACACGTCATAAAAGAGGCTGTCTTCAAAAGTATGTACTGTTTCAAACACAGATTGTACCAGCCTGTACTGTGGTTGCTCCAGCGGAACCAGCCAGGCTCTGCCAGGCTCATAGCGTTGCCCGTCAAGCTCAACAGGCTCAGTTAGTTCATATACCTTAATCTCATGATGGTCCAGGATGTCCAGCTTATGATAATTCCTGCCCCTGTCGTAGGGATCGCCGAAGATATAGGCCGCAAAACCCTTGCTTTCAGCTTCTTCCAGCGCCGTACGGTAAAACCACCGCAAGTGATCCAGCAGGGTGGTGCGCATCTCCAGGCCAGCCTCGATGGTGGAAAATGAAACCACAACCTGGTTGCGGATGGTCTGGGCAAAATCCAGGATGCCGTGATCAGTCTCCCTCCGGTGCCCGCGACTGGATGCTTGCTCAAAAAGTATGCCGATGCTCCCGTGCACATCCGGGTAGGAAGAACCTTTACCGTAATAAAAATCATCAAAGCCCTGCTGCATGTAATAGGGTTGTCCAATGGCATCAAAGGCGGCAGCATGATACTTGGCTACCTCCAGTGTCAGGTCATCAGTACGTTGCGGAGTGCGATGGTTTACCCTTGCAGGCTCGCCAGGCTGAAAGAAAAAGGTGTTGTTGGAACCAAATTCGTGGTGGTCGGTGTTGATATTGGGCTTCCACTGGTGATAGGCCTTCACCCTGCCGCGGCTTTCGGGGTGTACCACGGGCAGCCAGTCGCGATTCAGGTCAAACCAGTAATGGTTGGTCCGCGAGCCAGGCCAGACATCCCGAAACTCCCGGTTGCTGGGATCCGGGTTCAAGGTCTTGCTGCGGTGCCTGTTTACCCAGCTGGCAAACCGATCCTGGCCATCGGGGTTAAGCGATGGGTCAATGATGATCACCATGTTGTCCAGCACCTCTTCGATGTAATCGTCCTGGCCGGCAACCAGGTGATAGGCGACCAGCGGTGCGGCATTGTGCGCCGAAGGCTCATTGCCATGCACACCGTAACCCAGCAACACCACCAGGGGCATCTCGCTGATATCCAGATCGCCAGAGACTGCCGGATCGGTTAGCTGTAAATGACGTTCACGGATTTCTTCCAGGCGCTGCTGGTTTTCTTCCGAGGTGATCACCAGGTGCTGCAATGGCCTGTGCTCATGCGAACGGCCATACTCATAAATGCTTGCCCTGGGCGAACTTTCCGCCAGCAGGTCCATATATTGTGCGAGCAATGCGTGATGAAGATGCCATTCGCCAATCTGAAACCCCAGGAATTCTTCTGGTGAAGGCACCTCATCCGCATAAGGGATGTCGTCTAAAAAGTAATCAAGGGGCTTGGCATTGCCAGCAGCCAGGGCATTCATCCCGGCAACCCAAAAAAACAGGAAGGAGAAAAGAAACAGTTTACGCATAGTGGAAATTTTTAAGCCACATGAGTCCAAGCCATAAGATGCACGATGGACCAATAGTTCATGCTAAGTCAGGTTGTTCCGTGATGATCTGATGATCATGGGCAGCCTAAAATACTTCACATACTTCGTCCTTGTGACGGTCTGGCAAAGCTTATGCATCATGCAGTGTATTAATGAAATAAAGTTGTTGGTTATTATTGAGCCCTTTTCTGATAGTAACGGGCTTTTTCTTCATCCTGAAAACGCGCATAGATGTTTGCGAGGTAGCTGGCATACTCACTGCTGGGTTCCTGTTCATATAGTCGCTTGAAATAATCCAGGGCAATGCGCAGATCGGTGTTGACGATCTCCAGTGCATCCAGCAATTGCGCATACTGACGATGGGTACGGTTCTCCTCATAGGCCTGCATTTCCCGATTGTATAGGGACTCAGCCTGGCGAAAATGTTTTTTTGCAAGCCAGTCGAGGGCTTCCATGTTGTCGTCGTTCAACTTCAGCAAGTCCTCCGCAGTCCCGGTAGCCTCCTTACCCTTTTCGAGGGCTTGCAACACCCGTAAGTACACCGTCATCATCTTTTCGTCTTCCCTTGGCTCACCATCAAGCTCCTCCCAAAGGGCATAGGCCTGTTCATAATTTCTGCTCTCCTCCAGGGTTTCAAACAACCGGTACTGCATTGCCTGGTAGGCATCCGCACCGGCGTAGTTATCCACATAATGTTCGAGCATGGTGATTTCCCGCGAAAGGTTGTCAATCTCCCGGTATGCTTTTGCCAGCTTTTCATAGGTTTCAGCATTGGCAGCACGCGTATGGCGGGCCTGCTCCAGGTAATCAATGCTTTTACTGGTATCATCCAGCGCAAAGGCAAGCAGTCCGGCCTGTTGGTAGACCTCACCGGGCGCCCGCTCATCGTCCTCCTCATATGCTGCAATAAGGGCGTCATAATGTGTCAGGGCCTGGACCTTGTCGCCAGCTTCCAGGGCGGCCTCCGCATCAGAGGCGAGTTCATCATAGGGTCTTAGCAAAGCACATGCAGAAAAGAAAAGCAGTAAAAGTGCGGTAATAACGTGTATTGTTCTCATGCGGACAAAAATACAGAGAATTTTCGCAGCCATGAAGCGGCGCCGCAGCTTTTAGATGAACATAGGGCATTATTCGACCACTCCAACAAAAAGGCCAGCTCACCTTTTGTCTTTCAGGGAATATCCCAGGCGCAAGAGGCGCTCTGGGGCGATCAGATCCTTAAGTTCTGCGAAGTCAACAAGGCCAAGTGCCTCGTTTGCCTCCCAAATGCTGCAAGCGTGTTGCTGCATATAGGCGGCCAATTGCTCTGCATCACGATAACCGAGGTAAGGCATCAGGGCAGTGGTGATGGCCGGGCTGCGCAAGACCTTCTCCAGCGAGAGCGAGCCGTGCACTTCCAGTTCTTCGAGCAGCAAGCTCCCCATGCTGTTGCATGCAGCCGTAAGCATTTCGAGACTGTCAAGCATTGCGTGGCCGATGAGCGGGACATAGGCATTCAGGTCCAGGCATCCCTGTCCGCATAGCGAGGTGATCAGCTGATCATTGCTGTATACCTTATGTGCAATGCTGATGACGTATTCAGGGATCACCGGGTTTACCTTGCCGGGCATCATGCTGCTGCCAGGCTGCCTTTTCGGGAGGCTGACCTCGGGTGCACCGGTGAGGTCTGAGGCCATCAGGCGAAGGTCTGATGCGATCTTTTCGAGGTTTACCGCGTGCGCTTTCATAATGCCGTGAACCTCCACCAGGGCATCCAGGTTTTGTGTGGTGTCGGTGTGATTGTCGCTGCGGGTGACGGGCACATTGGTCAGCTGCTGCAGCTGATGCACCACTTCCATCACATAGTAACGCGGTACGGCCAGGCCGCTGCCCGTAGCCCCTCCACCAAGGTTAACCACCTTGATGCGTTCAAAGCATTTGGATATCCGCCACCAGTCACGAGCCAGGGCTTCATTGTACGCACTGAAAAGCATGCCATACGAAGAGGGCAGGGCTTGTTGCATCTGGGTATAAGCCATGCGCATGCTGTCACGATAATTTCCTTCCAGCTTTTCCATACGGGCACGCAGGCTGTTGATGCCCTCTTCAAGTAAATGCAGCTTCTGCATCACCGCAAGCTTCAAGGCGGTGGGTACCACATCATTGGTGCTCTGAAAGAGGTTGGCGTGCCGGTAGGGATCGATCACGTCGTACTCCCCGGGAGCACGTCCCATATGAATCAGGGCTGCATTGGCGAGGATCTCATTGACATTCATGTTGATGGAAGTCCCGGCACCCCCCTGCACGGCCGGTACGATGATATGGTCATAGTATTTGCCGGAAGCCATCTCCGCTGCCGCCTGCTCCAGGTGGTCGAACACCTCCATACGCTCCATGCCGGCAGGAAGCTTGTCGTCAGGAAACTTACCATCAGCAGCCCTTTTAAACGACAAGATGCACCGGTATGCAGCCTGCTTAACCAGGCCCATGGCCCGGTACCAGGCGGGATGAAATGGGTCACGCCCGGGGAAATTGCCGGCTGAACGGATGGCATGTATCCCATATAATGCATTCTCCGGTACCGGTAGTTTACCCAAAAAGTCTTTTTCTTCCCTCATAAGTGTATTTTTGTGAAATAAAGATACGCATTTTGATTCTACATATGAACAAATCATAACCGCAGAAGGCGCCAACCCAATATTTTTTAACGGAAGAATTTATTCATGAAGCAATGAACACGACAAAAAAAGCGGCATGTTGATATTTTCACCTCGCATCACAACTTACTAAACTTTTTTACCAAATCATTGTTTCTTTAAACAAACAACCATTTAGCTACTAATAAATCAAGAAAAGGTTCTATGGACAATTTTTACCTTTATCTCATTCCCGTGATCGGCATCATTGCCATATTCTTTACTTATACCCGCGTGCTGTGGATTCGTAAACAGCCCAAGGGAACGGACAAAATGAAGCGCATCGCTGGCTACATTGCCGACGGTGCCATGGCGTTCATCAAGGCAGAGTATAAGATCCTGTCGATTTTTGTGCTCTCCATTGCCATCCTGCTGGCCCTCACCACGGGCACGGAAACAACCCATCCACTGGTGGCCCTTTCCTTTGTGATCGGTGCCCTGAGCAGTGGACTTGCTGGTTTTATCGGCTTACGCATCGCCACCAAAGCCAATGTGCGTACCACGCATGCCGCCCGGACCGGCCTTAACCCGGCTCTGCGCATCGCATTTGCCGGTGGCAGTGTGATGGGACTTTCGGTGGTTGGTCTCGGCATTTTGGGACTCAGCCTGCTGTTTATCATCTATGCCCACGCGTTCGGTGTTGAAACCGTGGCCAGTGTAGACCGGGTCCTGACCATCGTGACGGGCTACTCATTTGGCGCCTCGTCCATCGCCCTCTTCGCCCGTGTGGGAGGCGGCATTTTCACCAAGGCTGCCGATGTGGGTGGCGACCTGGTGGGCAAGGTAGAGTCGGGCATCCCAGAGGATCACCCGCTCAATCCAGCTGCTGTCGCGGATAACGTAGGCGACAATGTAGGTGACGTCGCCGGAATGGGTGCCGACCTTTTCGAGTCCTATGTCGGAAGCATGATCGCTGCCATGGTACTGGGTGCTACTTTTATGACAGCCACTTACACGGATGCCTTCAACGGACTCTCTCCCGTCGTCCTGCCACTCTTCCTGGCAGGCGCTGGAATCATCGCGTCCATCATCGGCACCTTCTTTGTCCGCGTGAAAGAAGGCGGCAACCCGCAAAATGCATTGAATGCAGGACAGCTCATTTCTTCGGTGATCATGGTAGTTTTCGCCTACCTGCTGATCACCAACATTTTGCCCACAAGCCTGACCTATACGGACATGCTATACGGCGGTGTAGAAAGAACCATCACCGCCAATAACATATTTTTCTCTTCCATGATCGGCCTGGCTGCCGGGCTGATCATTGGCTATTCAACGGAGTTTTTTACCGGCACCAATTACCTGCCGGTAAAGATCATCGCACACCAGTCTACCTCCGGATCCGCTACCAATATCATTTCCGGACTCGGAATCGGCATGCTTTCCACCATCGTTCCCATCTTTACCATAGCCATCGCCATCATGGCCGTTTTCCACCTTGGTGGACTGTATGGCATTGCCATCGCTGCGGTGGGCATGTTGTCCAACCTGGGGATTCAGCTTTCTGTTGATGCCTACGGGCCTGTTTCTGATAATGCAGGTGGGATCGCAGAAATGTCGGAGCTGGATCCTGAAGTTCGTGAGCGCACAGACAAACTCGATGCTGTTGGAAATACCACGGCAGCCATTGGCAAAGGTTTTGCGATTGGGTCGGCCGCCTTGACCGCCCTGGCGCTTTTCGGTGCCTACATGACAGCTGCCAATATCACAAGTATCGATGTCTCGCAGCCCTTCGTGATCGCATCGGTTTTTGTTGGGGCACTCCTCCCGTATGTGTTTTCTGCCCTCACGATCCGCGCGGTGAGTGAGGCAGCCCAGGACATGATCGAAGAAGTGCGCGATCAGTTCAACCGGATCGAGCCACTGAAAAAAGCCCTGGAAGTGATGCGAAAGAACCAGGACAAGCCTACCAAAGAATGGAGCAAGGAGGATCACGACATCATGGATGCCGCGGATGGGACCCCGGATTATGCCAGCTGTGTCACGATATCCACACGTGCCGCCCTCAGGCAGATGATACTGCCGGGCATCATTGCCGTAGCCGTGCCTGTGCTGACTGGCTGGCTGCTCGGCCCAGAAGCACTTGGTGGCCTGTTGGCCGGTGTAACCGTATCCGGCGTGCTGCTTGCCATCCTGCAGTCAAACGCAGGAGGCTCCTGGGACAATGCCAAGAAGCTCATCGAGAAGGGCATCACCCACAACGGCAAAGAATATGGCAAAGGCACCGAAGCACACAACGCCTCCATCGTAGGCGATACCGTGGGTGACCCGCTCAAGGACACCAGCGGCCCTTCGCTCAACATCCTGCTTAAGCTGGTTGCAATTGTGGCCCTTGTGCTGGCAGGAGCAATATTCTAATTGGATATTCAATTGATTTCAACAAGGGTATGAGGTTTGAGGTTAGCCGAGGCAATTTCAAACCTCATACTTTTTTGTATTATCTTTAACGCATGGCCCACAACCTATCCCTGGCCCCATTCAGGGGGATCACCAACAAGCATTACCGCCATGCACTGCATACACACATTGGTGGATACGATTGCCTTTACGCACCTTTTATCACCGGTTGCGGACACCAACAAATTCACCCGGCCAAACTGGATGACCTTTTGCCTGCAGACGACATGCAGGCCATCACCATTCCACAGATCATCAGCAACGACGCCAGGGAGATCATTGCCCTGGCTAACGCATTGCACGAAGCAGGCTATCGGCAACTGAACTGGAACCTTGGTTGTCCTTTCAGGCGCATCACCCACAAAAAGCGGGGAAGCGGTCTCCTTCCCTATCCCGATGACATCGCGCGCATCCTGGAAGAAATTTTTCAAGCGGATATTTTTGCCTCAGGGGCGGTCAAGCTATCCATCAAAACCCGGACAGGCTACCATGATCCGAAAGAGCTCAGGGATTGCCTTCCCATATTCAATGCCTTCCCCATTGATCACCTCATCCTGCACCCCCGTACTGGCAAGCAACTGTATAGTGGCCGGGCGGATGCCCTGCATTTTGCCCATATCCTTGCACATGCAAATCACCCGGCAGTTTATAATGGCGACATCCACAACAAGTTTTCTTTCAGAAAAATCCTCGACCGCTACCCTCGGCAGCGAAGCTGGATGCTCGGACGCGGGGCACTGATCAATCCCTTCCTGGCTCATGAGTTACGGGGAGTGCATCTCCCGGAAGAAGAAAAACGGAACAGGCTTGCCGCCTTCCATCAAGGCCTCTGGCAACACGCGCAGGAGAATATCCCCGGTGAGTCGAGGCAAACCGGCTGGATGAAGGCGGTCTGGTATTATCTTTCAGGGATTTTTACCGAAAGCCAGCACGTTTTCTCTGCGATCAAAAGGGCACAAACCAAAGCACAGTATGCCGCAGCTGCAGCGCAAGCCTTTCAGCAGCCATTTGCCACTGAAGCGGAAATCTCCGTTCATTTTCATCGCTTGTGCCAGTAAATATAAAATGTGTTAATGTATTAATGTGTTAATGTGTCAATTTGCTAATGTGTCAATGTGCTAATTAAGAGCCCTTTGGGCGGTCATCTTGAATCCGAAACCCTTCATTAGCACATTGGCAAATTAGCACATCAGCACATTAGGGACTTACCTTGAATCTGAGACCCTTCATTAGCACATTGGCAAAATAGCACATCAGCACATTAAATAGGTTTGCTCATGTAAAAAAAATCTGCTTATTTTACACCTGCATTATTTTATGCTTTTAATTCAGGGTACAATCTAATCCAAAACAACTTGTCACTCCATGTCGAAACCCCATAGGCGTCCCAGGCTCTTCGAGGCACTGATCCCGGTTATTTTTCTTACCGCCCTGATATCCATCAATGTGTTTATCTTCGGTGATGATGCCCTGGCAGGATCCAACCAGATTGTGCTCATCCTGTCGGCCGCGGTGGCAGCCATCGTGGCCATCCGCACCGGACACCGCTGGGAAACCTTACACAAGGGGATTGTGAAGGCTATTGGCTCGGCCATGGCGGCCATCCTGATCCTATTCCTGATCGGGTCACTGGCAGGTACGTGGTTGCTTAGCGGCATTGTACCATCAATGATCTATTACGGCCTGCAGATATTGAATCCCACCATCTTCCTGGTGGCTGCCTGTATCGTGAGTGCAATCGTGTCACTTGCCACCGGGAGTTCCTGGAGTACCGTGGCCACGCTGGGTGTTGCGCTGCTGGGTATTGGCAGAACGCTGGGCATTCCCGAAGGCATCATTGGAGGAGCGATCATCTCCGGGGCCTATTTCGGGGACAAGATGTCTCCCCTTTCCGATACCACCAACCTGGCCCCCGCGATGGTCGGCACCGACCTCTTTACGCACATCCGTTACATGGCCTGGACTACCGTGCCGTCTATCTCCATTGCACTCATCATCTTCATGATTATCGGTCTTACACGCTCCCAGGATGGTGCGATCAACGACATTGAACCCGTGCTTAGCGCCATTGACGGTTCATTCCGCATCACGCCCGTGCTGTTCCTGGTGCCTGCGCTGGTCATCACCCTCATCGTGCGAAAAGTGCCCGCCTTGCCAGCCCTGCTGGCCGGCACCCTGGCCGGAGGGCTCTTTGCCCTGGTCTTTCAGCCGCACATTATTTATGAGGTGAGCGGCGTGGAGGATCACTTTGCACGTGCAGCCTATGTGGCCGTGATGCAAGCCATGTATACCGACATCGCCGTGGTGACCGACCACGAGATGGTCAACAGCCTGCTGACGACCGGCGGCATGAGCGGCATGCTCAATACCGTATGGCTGATCATTTGTGCCATGATCTTTGGTGGAATCATGGAATCGAGCGGCCTCCTGCAGCGCATCACCCAATCCGTGATCAAACTGGCACACAATACCGGTTCGCTCGTGGCCTCCACAGCAGGCACCTGCATGTTCTTCAACGTCACCGCCAGCGACCAGTACCTCGCCATCGTAGTGCCCGGAAGGATGTTTGCAGACACCTTCAAAAAGCGGGGGCTCACACCCCAGAACCTGAGCCGCACCCTTGAAGACAGTGGGACGGTCACCTCCGTACTGGTGCCCTGGAACACCTGCGGTGCTACCCAGTCAGCGGTACTGGGCGTTCCTACCGTGGCCTTCCTGCCCTATGCCTTCTTTAACCTGATCAGTCCCTTCATGACCATCCTCTTTGCATACCTGAACATCAAAATCTCACGTTTTACCAAAAAAGAACTGGCCATTGCACAGTCTGAAGAGGAAGCGGAATCCTGATTATAAGCAGAGGTTGGGGGGCGTTGTAGATACCAGGATTGGTTTGAGGTTTGAGGTTAAGATATCCACAAATTAACACAAATAGTTTTCACAGATGTACACAAATGCCTCTGGCAACCTCAAACTTCAAACCGCTTCGCCCAGGCACAATACGCTGTATACCCGGACATTTGGACCTTTTGACCTTTCGACTTTTAGACATTTTGTCCTTTCGTCCTTTTGTCTTTTTGTCCTTTTATCACATCCGAAAACATGAAAAAAGTACACTTATCCGTCACCAACGACCTGTACACGGATCAGCGTGTCCTGAAGATGGCCCGCACGCTGCATCAGATGGGTTTCGCGGTTTACTTGTGCGGTGTAAGGCGGAAGGACAGCAAGCCATTTTCCCCAGATTATGCACACATCAGGCGTATCCCACTGATTTTTCACAAAAAATTCCTGTTTTACGCCGAATTCAATCTCAAACTCTTTTTTCAACTGCTGTTCCGGAAATACGACGTGCTGGTAAGCAACGACCTGGATACCTTGCTGCCCAATCACCTGGTATCACAAATAAAAAGAAAGCCACTGGTATATGATGCCCACGAATATTTTACCGGCACCCCGGAGGTGGTGTCGCGTCCTTTCGTGTGGAAGGTCTGGAAAAGACTTGAGCGGTGGCTGTTCCCGCGCCAGCGAAAAATCATTACAGTGAACGATTCCATCGCACGGCTGTATAAAGAGGAATACGGCAACACCCTGCATGTTGTAAGAAACCTTCCAAGGTATCGCAAGCCGGAAGCCGCGATTCCACCAGAAGAACTGAGCCTCCCACCGCACAGGCGGTTCATCCTGCTGCAAGGCACCGGCATCAATATCGACCGGGGTGCTGAGGAGCTCGTGATGGCCATGCGGCCCGAACATGGCTTGAAGGACGTATTGCTGCTCATCATCGGATCGGGGGATGTCATTCCCAAATTGCAGGAGATGGTGGCGCACCATCAGTTGAAAGACCGGGTGTGGTTCCTGGGAAAGATGGCGCCCGAAGATTTGCGGGAATACACTAAACACGCAAAGATAGGGGTATCCCTGGACAAGGATACCAATGTCAACTACCGCTACAGTCTGCCTAACAAAATATTTGACTATATGATGGCCGGCGTGCCCCAGCTGGTATCCCGGCTGCCGGAGCTTGAAAAGATTGTCAGCACATACCAAACCGGTATGATTGCTGACAATCATGATCCACAGCATATTGCGGATTGCATCCAGGAGATGCTCTCCGACAAGGAACGCATGAAAAGCTGGCAGCAAAACGCCTTGGAAGCCGCGAAAGAACTTTGCTGGGAAAAAGAAGAGCAGACAATAATAGAAATCTATCAGGAATTCTTGTCTGATTCCACTGCATAGGGTTCTTCCGCAAGCTTCCCTCCCTGGCATTTCAAAATCCTTGCAGGAAACTTGCCAAACAAGGAATAGTCATGGGTAGCCATCAATACCGCCCGCCCAGTCGTGCTAATCTCATGCATCAGCTCTATGATGCCTTCGCTTGTCTCAGGATCCAGGTTTCCGGTTGGCTCATCGGCCAGGATGACGTCTGGGTCGTTGATCAGGGACCTGGCGATGACTACGCGCTGCTGCTCACCGCCTGAGAGCTCGTGTGGCATCTTAAAGGCCTTGGTGCCAAGCCCGACCTTTTCAAGCACGTCGACCATACGCTCTTCCATGGCGATCTTGTCGCGCCACCCGGTGGCACGCATCACAAAAAAGAGGTTTTCACGCACCGAACGATCGCTGAGCAGCTGGAAATCCTGGAACACGATGCCGATCTTACGCCGCAGGTAAGGAATCTCCTTGTCGCGGATGCCATACAGCTCCGTTCCCGCAACCCGGCCATACCCATCCACCATCGGAAGGTCTGCGTAAAGGATCTTCAGGAGGCTGCTTTTGCCGGACCCCGTGCGACCGATCAGATAGCAAAACTGACCGCGGTCAACCGAAAAAGTCACGTTGGACAGCACCAGGATGTCTTTCTGAAATACGGACGCCTCTTTGAGCTCTATGATGGTATCGAAAGCCATGAGTGATGTTTAATCTGATAATGTGCGAATGTGCTGATGTGCGAATGTGATAATGTGCTGATGTGCTGATGTGCTGATGTGCGAATGTGTTAATGAAGGGTTTCGGATTAGGATAAGAACCCTTATAATCGCGCACAAAGGACCCTTCAATTAGCACATTGGCACATCAGCACATTAGCAAATTCACCTACTTCAAGCCGATGCGGCGCAGGAAAGGATCAATGTCCGGCTCCTGTCCGCGGAATTCGACATAAGCATCCATCCCGTCCCTGAGTGCATTCTCCGCGAGTATGTACTTACGGAAGCGCTCGGCCAGCTCCTGGTTGAACAGGTCGCCGGAATCAAGGAAGGCCTGGTAAGCATCCGCGTCGAGTACGCCGGCCCAGCGATACACATAATAGCCAGCTGCGTAGCCTGTGCCAAAGATATGGCCGAAATAGGTCGTCCGGTAGCGTGGCTTAATCTCCGGGATGAGTCCCATGTTGTTCAGCGACTCCTCCTCAAAGGCGCGTACGTCAATCTCATCTCCATGCTCGGCAGTATGCCAATCCATATCCAGAATGGCGGCGGCAATATACTCGGTGTTGATGAAGCCCTGGTTGAAAAACTCCGCATTGCGCATACGCTGCTGCAGTTCTTCCGGCATTGGTTCACCTGTTTCATAATGCAGGGCGTATTCTTTCATGAAGTCGGGGTGACCAGCGAAATTTTCAAGCATTTGAGAGGGCAGCTCCACAAAGTCCCTGGGCACGCTGCGGCTTGTGCGGCGATAACGACCATCCGCGAAGAAATTGTGCAGGGCGTGGCCAAACTCATGGAAATAGGTAGTGGTCTCATCCCATGTGAGCAGGGCTGGCTTGCCTCCCGATGGGCGGGTGAAGTTCATTACGATGGTAACAATGGGATGGATCTTTTCGCCATCCTCATACGCGCCGGTGCGATAGGTCCCGCACCAGGCACCACCACGCTTACCAGGCCGCGGATGCGGGTCGATAAACAGGATGCCCAGGTGGCTGCCATCATGGTCAAAGACTTCAAATGCCTCTACCTCTTCGTGGTAAACAGGCACTTCCGGGCGTGCTTCAAACGTCAGGCCAAAAAGCTTATTGGCAAGGAGGAAGTTTCCTTCACGCACGTTTTCTATCGCAAAATAGGGTTGCAACTCGGAATCCTGCAGGTCAAACTGTTCCTCCCTGAGGATCTCGGCATAATACCACCAATCCCAGGGTTCAAGTTGGTAATCGCCGCCTTCGCGGTCGATGATGGCCTGCATCTGATCGCGTTCCTCCTTGGCCAGGGCCAGTGAGGGCTCCCAGATCTCATAAAGGAAGTCATATACGTTTTGCGGATTTTCTGCCATTTGGATGGCCGTAAAGAATTCCGCATAGTTGTCATAACCCAGCAGCCTGGACATCTCCTGGCGCAGCTGCATCAGCTCGGCAAACAGGTCCTTGTTGTCGTGCTCGTTGTCATTATCACCTCGCATGAAGTAAGCTGTAAATACCTTTTCACGAAGGTCTCTGCGTTCGGAAAAACGCAGGAATGGGATCCAGCTTGGGTTTTGCAGGGTCACGATGCCCTTGGCATCCACACCTGCACTTTCGGCAGCATCCGCCGCAGCAGAACGCACACTTCCCGGAAGACCAGCAAGGTCGTCTTCTGTCTCCAGTATTAGCTGAAAGGCGTTGGTTTCCGCCAGCTGGTTCTCGCGGAGCTGCAGGGAGATCATCGACATTCTTTCGTTCAGTTCAGCCAGCTTTTTACGCTCCTCATCCGGCAATGCCGCACCACTTCGCTCAAAGTCACGATAATACATTTCCACCACCCGGACCTGCTCCTTGTCCAGTTCCTTCTCATGGCGCTGCTCATATACGGCCTCGATGCGCTCGAAGAGGTCCATGTTCATCCGGATGGAGCTGTTATGTTCAGAAAGCATAGGCGTTGTCTCTCGCGCGATCTCCTGCAGGCGCTCATTGGTTTCTGCACCACGCAGGCCACCAAAAACGGGGTTCACCCGACGCAAAAGGCCACCTGCCTGGTCATAGGCCACGATGGTGTTTTCGAAAGTGGGTTCTTCCGGGTTGTTAACAATGGCATCAATCTCTTCCTTGTGCTGACGAATCCCTTCTTCTATGGCAGGGAGAAAGTGTTCATCATCAATGCGATCAAAAGGAGGCACGTCGAAAGGCGTATCATACTCCTCCAGGAAAGGATTGCCTGCAAGATCGCCCTCAGCAGGGCCCTGTCCGCATCCAGACATCATCATCATCACAGGAATCATTAATAAAAAAAGGCGTTTCATAATTATTGGTTTTGAATTTAAAATGGATTTAAAAATTTAATGCATTATGATGTTGATGGAAGCCGAAAGCATGGCATCCGGCTTCCATCATATACATACCCTGCAAAGATAACAGCTTTTTCAATCAGAATTCCCTGCTTTTTATCTGTTTTCTTCGCGATCGGGGCGTTTATAGCGCACGGGCGGTTCTGGTTCCGGCTGCAGTTCCACGGCTTCTGTCTCCAGCAAGCGCAAGGCCTCTTCTACAGCCCATTCCAGCTGCGGGTCATGCCCACGGATCACCTTGGCGGGCTCCTGTTCAATTTCGATGTCCGGATCTACGCCCTCGGCTTCCACGGCCCATTCACCATCGGTATCAAAAAATCCGCCCCTGGGTGCCATCATGCGACCACCATCAATGAAGGCTGGCGTATCCCAGATGCCCACAAGTCCGCCCCAGGTGGTGGTTCCAATCAATGGACCAAGACCTTCCTTGCGGAACATATAGGGCAGCAAGTCGCCGCCCGAGCCGGCACTTTCGTTGATCAGCATGACCTTAGGACCCCAGATGCCTGCCATTGGCGAAGTAAACGGTCTTCTGTCGGCTGCCTTGGAGTTGAAATAGCCAAAGAGCTCCCGCGACATGATGTCGACCATATAATCGGCCGCAGAACCCCCGCCGTTGTTGCGCTCATCAATGACAGCACCTTTTTTGTCCTGCTGGGCAAAGTAATAGCGGTTGAAAAACTGGTATCCCCAGCCACTGGTATTGGGTACGTAGACGTATGCCAGCTGCCCGTCAGAAAGCTCATCGACCAGCCTGCGGTTGCCTTCCACCCAGTCCATCATGCGCAATTGGTTTTCACTGGCCACGGGGACCACGGTAAGCAGGCGGCTGCCCTCGCGTGTGGGCCGGTCATTCACACGGATCTTCGTCTGCCTGTTGGTGGTGCCTTCAAAATAACTGAACAGGTTCTCATCGGCATCGACCGCTTTTCCGTTAACCTCCAGCAGGAAATCTCCCTCCTGCACCCGGATGCCCGGCACAGCCAGGGGTGCGTGAATATGTGGATTCCAGTCTTCGCCGGTATAGATATTCTCGATGCGCACATGGCCATCTTCAATTACATAATCGGCACCGAGCAGCCCAACCGGCACCCGGTCCACGTCGGGCATGTCTCCTCCGGAAATATAGGAATGGCCAATGGCCACCTCACCACCCATGATGCCGATCACATAGTTCAGATCGGTACGGTGCCTGACGTGGTCTACCCAGGGGCGATACCAGTGATAGATGTCATCCCAGGGGGCGCCGTGTACATTGTCGACATAGAGGAAGTCGCGCTGCAGGCGCCATCCTTCGCGGAACATCTGCTCCCACTCTGCCTTGGGTTCTATCCGCATCCGCATGTCATTTACGGCATCCAGGCGGCCATCACCCACGTTGGGACTCCCACCGGCGGCATCCACGATGCCCCAGGTGCTTCCGCTGCGATAAAGCAAGGCCGAACGGTCGTGCGAAACACTGACATGGTGGAGGCGATCCATGAAAGGAATTGCCTCACCAGCATCGAAGTCAAAACGATGCAAGGCCAGGCCGGGTTGGTTAGGCACGTTCTCAAGGTAGAACACGTAGCCTTCCGGACCGGGATGCAAGCCCACATATTCGCGAGCAGGCAAAGGTGCTGCCACGATGCGCTCCATCAATCCGTCGATGTCAATGACCATTTCTTCCTCTTCGTCAACCTCTTGTTCTACGGCTTCTTCTGCTACTTCCTCTTCATCACTTTTGGGAAGGAAGGGCGATTCGCCATCTTCGGCAAGCACCATCACATAGAGTGAACGGGTCACCGGACTGTCGTAGGCACTCATGTCGAGCCAGCCGGTGTTCGGACCGTAATCGGTGCTGGCCAGGAAGTAGAGGTAGTCACCCGAGGCACACCATACCGGGGTGATCGCATCAGCCATGCCATCGGTCACCTGGAAGCGCTCACCGGTTTCCACATTGTAGAGCACGATGGCCTTGAACATGCTTTCCAGGGTGTGGGCATAGGCGATCCAGCGGCTATCGGGCGACCATACTGGGTTCATGGTGCGTTCCGGACGAACATAGCGGTCTGTGTCCACCAGGGTCGCTTCGCCGCTTTCCACATCCACATAGTAGAGGTTCAGGTGGGTATCAGTATAAGCGATGTATTGGCCATCGGGCGACCATGCCGGGCGATAAAAGAAAGAAGGATCAGGCAGGGCGATCCGGGTAGGGTCTTCCAGCCCGGACTGGTCGCCGACGAAGAGTTCGTATTCGCCACTTTCATCAGAAAACCAGGCCACCTGGCTGCCGTCGGGTGACCATACGGGGAAGCGTGCTGCCACGCCTGGGCTGTCAGAGATGTTTCTTGGGCTGCCATGCTCCCGCGGAACGCTAAAGATGTCGCCGCGGTATTCAAAGAGAGCACGTTGCCCGGTTGGCGAGAGTTTGGCGTTTGCCAGGCCGGTAGGACGGATGTCGTGCCAGCGGGTGCGTGACCAGTGGAAGTCGCCACGCACGTCAATGGTCAGCTGTTCCTTTTCGCCGGTAGCCGGATCCAGGAGGTGCAAAAAGCCGCCCATCTCATATATGATGAGCTCCCCATCGGTATCGATGTTCTTCACATCGAAGTCCACATGAAAAGTCTCCTGGGTAAGCTCCTCGGTGTCTATGTCGAAGGACCAGATATTGGCGGCATAATCCCTTTCGGAGATGAAGAAGACGCGATTATCCAGCCATATCGGACTCATGTGGCGTTCGCCATCCGGCTGAGGTGTGGTGGTAAGACTGTAGTCTTCCATGTCGACGATCCAGATGGGCTTGGCCTGACCGGCTCGGTAATTGCGCCATTCGGGGTCAATGAAGCCCACTTCCTGGTAAGCGATGAAACGGCCATCATCTGAGAGCCGGCCATTTACTGCCCGTGGTATGGGCAGGGCCTCCGGCGTTCCTCCATCGCGGTGTACGGTAAAGAACTGGGACTCCCTTGTCTGCACGCCCTGGCGCCGCGAAGTGAACAATACCTGCTCTCCGTCCGGGGTCCATCCCTGGACCTGGTCAGGCATCGGGTGCCAGGTAAGCCGTCGTGGCTGCCCGCCGGTCACAGGCATCACATATACATCCTGGCTGCCGCCGTCATACTGCGCCGTAAACGCAAGCATGGTGCCACAGGGTGAGATGTGCGGATGGCTTTCCGCACCTTCGTTGCTCGTCAGGCGCCGGGCCTCCTGCCCGTCACGCTCCACGATCCAAAGATCATTGGCATAGACGAATACAATGTGCTGGTCGCTGATGGCAGGCTGCCTCAGCAACATGGTTCCTTCAGAAGCATACAATCCCATGGACAGGAACCAGAAGGCCAGGGTTAAAAATACATGTTTACGCATGATACAAATTGATTATTATGATGAAACGCAAATTACAGGATTTTTGAGCATAAGGGAATTATAATAATTATGGGAGCTTTCAGACTAAGTAGGCTTTTGGCTATTAGCTGTTGGCCATTGGCAAGAAATCCAAAAGCTACCGGTAAAATCCCCATCAGGGATGTATGAATTCAGTACATGCCCTTCGCTATTCAGAGCGAGGCTAAATTACAGGAAAAATCGGCTTCCAGCCAAAGAAATTTTGTAGTTTTGGGCAGCAAATGATTCAATTCTAACCTTTTATTCCTGTATAAAATGAGATCCGTTCTGTTTTTTTTCTTATTCGTACTGATTTCTTTACAAATCATCGGTCATGAGCACCATTATGGCCGGAATGACCGCGATGTGCTGATCAAGGCCTTGCATGCCGTTTCTGAAGATGATATTTCAGATTGGATGCATACCATGATCTCGCCTGAAATGCGGGGACGTCTTGCCGGCGATATTGGCTACGACAAGGCTGCCGATTGGGCTGCTGACAAATTGGAACAGTGGGGACTAGAACCGTTTTTTCCAGAAAAAGGATACTTCCAGGAGTTTGACCAGCCTTACACGCTCATCAAAGACAAAGGCACGCTGGCCATTCATATTCCCGTGAATGAAGATGAAACGGTAACCAAGACCTATAGTTATGGCGACGATTACTGGCCCTGGGGCATCTCCGGCAGCGGGGAAGTGACCGCAGAGGTGGTCTATGCCGGGCATGGCATCTCCGCTCCGGAGCTTGGCTATGATGATTACGCAGACATTGATGTGGAGGGCAAGATCGTCATCACCGAGCTGGGCATCCCCTATGATGGTGATGACCCGGACAGCCTGGCGATGTGGCAACCCTATGTGGATCATTCCAACAAGGTGGAATTCGCACTGGAAAATGGTGCCGTGGGACTAATCTTTGCCTACCACGTGGCCAGTCCACGCCCCACAGCCGATCCCGACTTCCTTTTCCTGGCCGCCACCGATGAGGTGGTGGAGGACTTCCTTGCCGGCACCGGCAAAGACCTTGCCGAAGTGAGGGAAGGCATTCGCAGCACCCTGACCCCGAACTCTTTTGCCACAGGAAAAAAGGCTACCATGGCGCTGACTTCCGAATATTACCCCGATGGCAGGACGCACAACGTGGTGGCCATGATTGAGGGCAGCGACCCCGAACTAAAAGATGAATTCCTGATCGTGGGCGCGCACCTCGACCACCTGGGGATGATGCCGGTCTTGTTTCCCGGTGCGCTCGACAACGCCTCCGGAAGCGCCCTCGCCCTGGGCATTGCCAAGGCATTGGCCACCAGCGAAGTGGAGCTGAAGCGCACAGTGGTCATCCTGCTCTTTGGCGCCGAAGAGGTAGGCCTGGTCGGTGCCCGGGAGTTTGTGGAACGCTTCCCCCATCCGAAAGAACAGATTAAGATGATGGTTAACCTGGACATGGTAGGCCGCGGAAACAGCTTCTTCGCGTGGACGGCAGAGCCCTGGGAGCAGCTGCTTGAAGTCATGGAACGTAACAACGAACGTTGGGTGCACCGCGATTTCATGACACGCGCAAATCCCTGGCAGATGCCGCTGCGTCCGCGTACGGATGGCATGGTGTTTTACATGGAAAAGATCCCGGCCGTGACCTTTGGCACCCGTGGCGCGGAAACCCGCGCCCTTTACCACGTGCCCGAAGACGACATGCGCCAGATCGATATTGAGATCATGCGCGACGTGATCAAGGTGCTCACCATGAGCCTTATTGATTTGGGTAACATGGATGCTATTGAGCTGGGTACACCGTAGGGGGGGGGTATTGGGCGCCGGGGAGATTGGAGGAGAAAGTAAGCAGTAGGCAGCAGTAACAATGGGGTTTGGATGTCTCGTCCTGAAATAGGTTTACACTTTTTGTAAACAAAAATCAGGACGGGTCAGGAACTCAGGGGCGCAGATAAACTGGTACGCAGGAACCTTTTGACTATTAGACATTTTGACTTTTAGACTTTTAGACATTTTCGTCTTATGAAAGAATTTGATCCAAACTACCAGGCACCAGGGGGAAACCCAGATGAGCAAGGGATGAACCGCCGTTGTTTTCTTAAGACCGGCGCCCTGTTTGCCGGTGGAATGGCCGCCTTTGGCTCCCTGCTTGGCTGTGGCGACGACCGGAAACGCATCCGTTTACCCGGGCGCCTGGAGCCAGACGGTACCGTGATAGTCCGGGCCGGATGCCCTGCGCACAACTGCGGCGGACGTTGCGTGCTCAAGTTGTTTGTGAAGGATGGCAAGATCGTCCGTATCGAGACCGACGACAGGCCCGGCGATGACATCAGCGACCCGCAGCTACGTGCCTGCATCCGGGGGCGCGCATACCGCAGGCGCCAATACCACAAAGACCGCCTGAAGTACCCTTTAAAACGTGTGGGCAAACGCGGTGAAGGCAAATTCGAAAGGATAAGCTGGGATGAAGCCCTCGATTGGTTGGCTTCCGAGATTAAAAGGATTAAAAAAGAATATGGCAACTCCGCCATCCTGGTGCCTTACGGCACGGGCAGCTATAACCAGACCAACGGCCGGCAGACTGCCGCCCGGCTAATGAACCTTTATGGTGGATCGCTAGGCTTCTACAATAGTTACAGCTGGGCCTGCATCAGCCGGGCCACGCCCTATGTATATGGTACCGGTGTCACAGGCAACCAACGACAAGACTGGGTCAACTCAAAGTACATCATCATGTGGGGATGGAACCCCGCAGAGATGCGCGATGGTACCAATTCAGAGTATTTTCTCAAGAAAGCCCGCGAAAACGGTGCCCGCATCATCTGCATCGACCCCCGGATGAGCATGAGCGCCACCGCACTTGCCGACGAGTGGATCCCCATACGTCCGGGCACGGATACGGCACTCATGAGTGCCATGGCCCACGTCATCATTTCGGAAGGCCTGCACGACAAAGACTTCATCGAGCGTTGCTGCGTAGGCTTTGACAAAAGCCAGATGCCCGAAGGCCTGGAGGATGAGGAAAGCTATTCCGATTACATCCTCGGCACGCGCGACGGACAACCCAAGACCCCGGAATGGGCGGAAGCCATCACCGGCATCCCCCGGCGTACCATCATCCGGATTGCACGCGAGTACGCCTCCATCAAGCCGGCCATGCTGTACCAGGGCTATGGTATGCAGCGCCGGGCCTATGGTGAACAACCCGTGCTGGGTGGCTGCGTGTTGTCTGCCATCACCGGCAATGTGGGCATCCCGGGTGGATGGGCCAGCGGCATTGCACTGCAGGCCGACGACGGCGGACCTTTCTGGAATATATTCCCCACAGGAAGGAATCCAGTAAGCGCCACCATACCCGTCTTCCTGTGGACGGAAGCCATCCTCAGGGGCAAGGAAATGGGTCCGGAGGATGGCCTGATCGGCGCCGAAAAGCTCGACAACAACCTCAAGATGATCTGGTGCGTGGCCTCCAACATCCTCATTAACCAGCATGCGGATACCAACCGCAGCGCAAGGATCCTGCAGGATGAAAGCCTGGTGGAGTTCATTGCCGTGCAGGACCAGTTCATGACACCCTCGGCAAAATTTGCTGACCTGGTGCTTCCCGTATGCACGCAGTTTGAGATGTGGGGACTCGAAGATGGCTGGAAATACGGCGATGAGGTGATCCTGATGCCCCAGGTGCTCGAAATGCCTGCAGAAACCAAAAGCGATTACCAGATCGCCGCTGAGATTGCAGACAGACTGGGGATCAAAGGCGAATATACCCTAGGGAGAGACGAGAAGGACTGGATCGAGTGGGCTGTGAAATATTATAAAAACACCCGATTTCCGGACATTCCCGACCTGGAGAAGCTGCACGAAATGAACAGGGGCGTTTACACCCGTCCCATCCACGAACCGAAAGTGGCATTCCGGGATTTCAGGCAGGATCCGGAGCGTCATCCGCTCAACACGCCATCGGGCAAGATTGAGATCTTTTCCAAACAACTGCACGACATGGGCAAGCCGGAGACGATCCCGGCGGTGCCTAAGTATATCCGTGAGTGGGAAAGCCCGTTCGGCGAAGAAAGCAAACGCCATCCCCTGCAGGCAATCGGCCACCATTATATGTCCAGGGTGCACTCGACGCACGATGGCATCGACTGGCTGGAAGAAGCCTTCCCGCAGCGGCTGTTCATAAATCCGCTGGATGCAGAGGCCCGCGGCATCCGCAATGGCGAAGAGGTGCTGGTGTACAATGACCGTGGAAAGATTCGCATGCCCTGCCGGATCACCAATAAGATCATGCCTGGCGTGGTCAACATCCCCCAGGGTGCCTGGTGGCAGCCCGACGAGGAGGGCGTGGATCGCCGTGGAAACGTCAATGTGCTGACCAGCCACCGGTGGACACCACTGGCATTTGGCAATGCACAGCATACGATCATGGTCGAAGTTGAGCGCTGCTGAGTAAGAAGGCTGTTGGCTTTTGGCTGTTGGCTATTAGCTATTGGCTATTGGCTGTTGGCAAGAAAGCCAATAACAGTCCTGTTTAAAACTCAAATATATTATAATCAATCAGTTTAAAAAAAACAAACACATGGCACAACTTGCGTTTTATTTTGATGCCTCGGCGTGTTCGGGTTGCAAGACCTGCCAGGTGGCCTGCAAGGACAAGCACGATTCGCCCCTGGCTGTTCGCTGGCGGCGGGTGTATGAGGTTTGTGGCGGCGACTGGATCCGCAACGGGCCGGCCTGGGTGCCCAACATCCAGGCCTATCATGTGAGCATGGCCTGCAACCACTGTGAAGATCCCATCTGCAAGACATCCTGCCCCAATAAAGCCATCATCAAAGATGAGAAGGGACTCGTGCTGATCGACTATGACCGCTGCATGGGATGCAAATATTGCGAATGGACCTGCCCTTACGGTGCGCTGCAATTTGATTCCGATAAAAAAGTGATGACCAAATGCACTTTCTGCGCCGATTACCTGGAAGAAGACAAGGCCCCTTCGTGTGTTTCCGCCTGCCCGATGCGCGTACTCGATTTCGGTGAGCTGGAAGAGCTGGAAAAAAAATATGGACGCCACCGGGAGTACTTTCCGCTGCCGGCAGATACCTACACCAAACCGGCCGTGGTAATCAAGCCACACAGGGATGCCCGGAACCACGACACCAAAGAACTGACAATCATCAATAAAGAGGAAGTGATATGATGAGTTCAAACGAATGGCCATTGGTTTTTTTCACCATGCTGTCGCAGATCAGCGTGGGAATTTTGATTGGGATGCTGATCCTTTGGATTACCATACGGAACATGGAAACGGAAACGGCAGAATCCCTTAAGCGGGTGTTGCTCCTGACCGCCATGGGCAGCATGGGCATCGCCCTGCTGTTGTCCTTTCTGCACCTCTCCATGCCGCAGCACGCCATGTATGCAATGAGTAACGTCCGCACGTCATGGCTTAGCCGGGAAATCCTGCTGGCATCACTTTTCCTTCTTACGCTCATCCTCTGCTACACATCTGCCCGGTATAACATTCCACACCGCAACCTTTTCAACCAGCTGTTCCTGGCCTCGCTCATCGTGGGCCTGGTGTTTATGTGGGCCATTCCGAAAGTGTACATGATCCCTACCGTGCCATTGTGGGACACGCCATCGACGCCCCTTGCCTTTTTTAACACCGCTCTGATGCTCGGCGGAGGGGTCGCCCTGGTCGTCACGGCACTGCTGGCCTCAGGAAAATCGATGCTCCCCGGCATTGCACAAATGCAGTCGGTCTTATTTTTCATGATCACGGCAGCAGTCTTTATTGGCCTGTTAAACATGTTCCTGTTGCAACCAGACATGGGCGCCGTGGCTGGTAACCTGCCTGCAAACGTCGATTACGCTAGCTGGCAAACCCTGAGGATATTTTTCCTGCTTGCGGGCTATAGCGCACTGGCATACTGGATTGCTTATCAGCTCCCCCACCCCGGTGGTGCAACTTCCATGCTGATCTATATCGCCGTGGCTTGCCTGTTCATCTCTGAATTGGCCGGGAGGTATTTGTTTTATGCAAGCTATTACCGGGTAGGCGTTTAGGTGGGGTGGTTTGGAGAATTTGGCTTTTGTGGGAAAGTAAACAGTAAGAAGTAGGCAGAAAAATGAACCGTGATATCTGGATCAAGGCCGCGGTCATCGGCAGCCTCTGGGGTGCGTCGGAGATCGTGCTGGGGAGCTTCCTTCACAACCTCCGCATGCCTTTCAGCGGTAACATGCTGACAGCCATTGGCATCATCCTGATGGTTTCGGGGCACCGGTTGTGGCCTGAGCGCGGGTTGCTGATCCGCGCCGGACTGATCTGTGCGGCGTTAAAGACCTTGTCGCCCAGCCCGGTCATCCTGGGACCGATGCTGTCGATCTTCATGCAGGCCGTGCTCATGGAAACCGCGCTGATGGCCACTCGACGCAGCCAGGTGGGCTATGTCCTCGGGGGCGGCCTGGCAGTAAGCTGGAACCTTTTTTACCGCATCCTGTCCACCATCATCCTGTATGGCAGTTCACTGATCAAGCTATACCAGCATCTCATTGATTATTTTGTCAGCCAGACCGCCTGGCAGACTGAAAGCTACTGGGGTCCCATCCTGATCCTTTGGGCCTTGTTTTTTGCCTGGGGCGCGGCTGCCGGCATCCTGGGGATCATCATTTCGCGTGCGGCAAGGCAGCAAAAGCACACCTGGCGGCTGGATCCTGGAGCCCCACACGGGACAGAAACACCCCAAATGCCACAAAATACTTCAACAGAAAGGCCCTTGCATCACCTTTTCCTGCGCCTCGGAGGCATCCTTCTGTTGCTGGCAGGTGGCTTGTACAGCATCAACTTGCTTCCCGCAGGACAAAGCGGGGCCGTGCTGGCCCTATTCCTGCTGGTCTGGTGGCTCTACAACAAGCAAACCATGCTGCGCCTGGCCAGGAAGCGGGGTTTCTGGCTTGCCCTGGCCATCATGATCGGCCTGTCCGGGCTGCTGTTGGAAAATACACAGGGCTTTAGCACATCCGGCATGTGGGTAGGCATAGAGATGGGCATGCGCGCCATATATGTCATTGGTGGGTTCAGCATCATCAGCCAGGAGCTGCAACGACCGGAAATGCAGGTGATCTTTGGCAGCCGCCGAATGCAGCCTTTCCTGGCTGCCGTGCGCGTCGCTTTCCAGACTACCCCCCTGATCATCAACACCCTTCCAGGAAAAGAGGCCTGGCGGCGCCCGGGACGCGTGCTGACACAGATGGTAGCCGGCATGGAATACGCCCTGGAGTACATGCGCGATCAGTTTCCCAATCCCGCACCCACCGTCATCATCACCGGCGAAAAAGGCTCCGGAAAAACCACCTTGCTCAGCGAGACAGCAGCGATCCTGGCTGCCCGCGGGGTGATGTTAGCCGGGATCCTGCAACCGGCACTGTTTGAAAACAAGGCACGGAATGGTTATGCGGTCAGGGATCTCCAGCATGGTAAACAATCCGTGCTTTGCCAGCGCGACGAAAGCCTGGCACCCGATGCCCCGGGAAAGTTTCGCTTCCTTGATGCGGGAATCGCCCTGGGCGAAGCAGCTCTTCAATCAGAACGGCTGCAAGCTGCAGAGGTTCTCCTGGTAGATGAGATCGGGCCGTTTGAGTTGCAGGGACAAGGATGGGACAAGGTCCTGCAAAACCTCCTCCCCGGACTCAATAAACCAGCGGTGCTTGTGGTGAGGCCATCGTGCATCGATGCCGTAATCAATAGGTACAAACGAAGTCTGACAACCACCTACATCGCACAGGAAACCAATGCAGAAGACCTGGCAAGGGATATCCTGGCATTGCGTTAGCAAAGACCACCTCATCAAATTGGCGCATAGAGGTATTTATTTGGGATTGGCCAACAGCCAATAAATAGTCAATAGCCAAACACCCTGACATTTCAACAATATCTTGGCACAAAAAAATTGTAATTCATAAGAAAGAAAATCTATTCCGCTTACTTCTTAATGCCCACCAAAAGACAAATTCCACAAACAAATACAAAAAAAATATCCTTATCTTTGGTATATAGCCAATTCAGATGAGTCAACCGGACCTACATTCTGTACTACTCAAATATTGGGGCTTTTCTTCGTTCCGGCCGATGCAGGAAGACATCATCCAGTCGGCCGTTGACGGTAACGACACCCTGGCCTTGCTGCCCACCGGCGGTGGTAAATCGCTTTGCTACCAGGTGCCGGGGATGGCCATGGAAGGCTTATGCATCGTGGTGAGCCCGCTCATCGCCCTGATGAAGGACCAGGTACAGGCATTGCGCGATAAGGGCATCAAGGCGGTAGGTATCTACCATGGCCTGAGCAAGGCAGAGATCGACAATGCGGTGGACAACTGCGTATACGGAGATGTCAAGTTTTTGTATATGAGTCCGGAGCGACTGGCCACTGACCTGATCCGCAGCCGGATTGTAAAGATGAAGGTGAACCTGCTGGCGATTGACGAAGCCCATTGTATCTCCCAGTGGGGATACGACTTCAGGCCGCCCTATCTGCGGATCGCAGAGATACGCGAACTCATCCCGCATACGCCTCTGCTGGCACTGACCGCCACGGCCACGCGACAGGTGGTGACCGACATCCAGGACAAGCTGGGGTTCAGCAAACCGAAAGTGTTTCAAAAGAGCTTTGAGCGTAAAAACCTTGCCTATGTGGTCTTCAAAGAGGAGGATAAGCTTCGCAAGCTGCTGAAAGTGGCCAATAACGTCAATGGCACGGGCGTAGTGTACGTCAGAAACCGCAAAAGAACGCGCGAAATTGCTGACTGGCTGATGCAACAGGGGATCAGTGCGGACTTCTACCATGCAGGCCTCGACAGCAGGGAGCGTGATGCCCGGCAGGATGCCTGGATGAAGGAAAGAACGCGTGTGATCGTCTCTACCAATGCTTTTGGCATGGGAATAGACAAGCCCAATGTACGCTTTGTGGTGCACATGGACCTGCCCGACAGTCCGGAAGCCTATTTCCAGGAAGCGGGCAGAGGCGGCAGAGATGGCAACAAGGCCTATGCCATCCTCCTGTTTAACCAATCAGACCTGATAGACCTGCGCAAGTTTCACGAGAGATCCTTTCCCCCGTTAAAAGACATCAAGACCATATACAACTGCCTTGGCAACTATTACCAGCTGGCCATGGGCAGCGGCAAGGATCAGAGCATGCCTTTTGATATGGTGGCTTTTGCCAACCACTATCACATGGACCCGTTTCTCGTTTTTAACGCCCTTGGCTTCCTCGAAAAAGAGGGTTATCTGGCTGTTTCGGAAGCCCTGTCCAACCCTTCGCGCATCATGTTCATGGTCAACAATGAAGCATTGTATCGCTTTCAGGTAGCCAATCCCAGGTACGATCCCTTCATAAAGGTCTTGCTGAGGTCTTACAGCGGTTTGTTTACTGAATTCTCAAAGATCAGGGAGCAGGATATTGCTAGGCGATCAGGAATTGATACGGAACTGGTCAGGAAGATGCTCAATGCACTGCACCAGATGCAGATACTGCATTATAAAGCACAGAACGAAAAACCGTTGATCACCTTCCTCCAGGGGCGCATGGCAGCCACAGACCTCACCATTTCCAGGGAAGTGTACAAGGAGCGCAAGCTGTTTGCTAAACAGCGGATGCAGGCCATGATTGATTATGTGGTGGCAGCAACTACATGTCGGAGCCTCTACCTGCTGAATTATTTCGGAGAAACCACCGCCCGTCGATGTGGCCAGTGCGATGTGTGCCTGGAGCAAAACAAGGCGGGCGTGACGGATTACGAATACAAACAGCTGGCAAACCTGATAAGGAAACACATCCAGGAGGAACAAATCAGCATGGAGGAGTTGATCAGGAAGCTTGACATCAACATCTCAGAAGAAAAAGCCATGAATGTGCTGCGCCATCTGCGTGATAACCAGCATATTGTGGAAGATAGCGAAACCATCTTACATTGGAAGGGAGGAGATAAGGAGTAGGTCTTCGCATGATGCTACAAATGAGCCCATGATGATGTCCACTTGTTGCGGTTGACTACCAGTCATAAAATCGTGTCGCCTGATAACAGCCAGTTCAGGACTCCTTACTGCCATTTATCGCAAGGACACTCAAACCAGCCCTTACCTTATCACCCGCCTTCACCCGCAGTTCAACACCCACCGGCAAATAAAGGTCCACGCGGGAACCAAACTTGATAAAACCGAGCTCATCGCCCTGTTTCACCCTTTCCCCGGCCTGACTATAGCATACGATACGTCTAGCCACCGTACCGGCAATCTGGCTTACCATAAGCTGTTCCCCATCAGCTATTTCCATTACAATGGCATTGCGCTCATTAAGCAGGCTCGATTTGGGGTGCCATGCCACGAGGTATTTCCCGGGAAAATATTGATACGACAACACTTTCCCGTCGATGGGATAGCGATTCAGGTGCACGTTGAGTGGCGACATAAATACAGAAATCTGTTGCATCTCCTTCCCGAAATAATTCGACTCATGTACTTTTTCAGCGACCACCACCCTGCCATCGGCTGGACTAAGAAAGGTATTTCCCTGCCTGTTAATATGCCGCGCAGGACTTCTGAAAAACCAGAGTATCCAGATGAAGAACAGTCCAATGATTAGCAGCGCGACAGGAAACGCCCAATGATGCGACGGTACGAACCACAGGATGGCCGCCACAAGCAAAATGGTGACTAGAGTCGAAACCAGCACGATCTTTCTTCCTTCCTTATGTATCTTCATTTGTATCCGTTTTTTCAAAGTGTTTGGCTTTTGGCTGTTGGCTATTGGCTGTTGGCTTCGCCGGGCTTGCATGTGCACGGTTATTGTATTTTGATTATTTTGAAATGTATATACATATCGAAAGACCAAAAAACCAGTTGGTTAGAATGTCATCAGCAAGTATACAAAGACAAAGGGGGCGGCCATAAAGACCCCGTCAAAGCGGTCAAGCACGCCACCATGACCAGGCAGAATGGTGCCACTGTCCTTCGCATTGATGCTTCTTTTAAACATCGATTCGAAAAGGTCGCCATATGATCCGAAAACGACCACTATCAGGGCGATGATCAGCCAATCGAATAAATTGATCTGCAAGTAAAACAACGAGATCAGCCAGGCAGTGCAAAGGGAGAGGATACCGCCGCCGATGACACCCTCCCACGTTTTTTTGGGTGACACCCGTTCAAAGAGCTTGTGTTTACCAAGTGCCGACCCAAGTACATAAGCGCCTGTTTCATTGATCCACACCAGGAAAAAGAACCCAAGAAGAATGCTGCAATGATGCCCTGCGGGTGTAAACCCCGGGTTGGGGAAATAGTTCAACAGCGAAAAGGGTACTGCGACATAAAGCAGGCCAAAAAAAGTAAAGGCGATATTGGTAAAGGGATTGGGGTCGTTCCGGTAGAGTTCATAAAGAAAGATGACAAAAATAAAGAGGAAGTTGAGCAGCAACCATTGCACTTCAAGAGTATCCATTGCGACCAGGGCATTGCTTGCAAACAAGACAATTCCTGCAAAGATGCCTGCCGGTTTATTGGGGAAGACGCCGGCCCGCTCTACGAGGGTGTAAAATTCCCACAACCCGATCATGGTAAATATAAGAAAGAGCAATGCAAAGGAATATTGACCGGAGATGATCGCAGCAATCACCAATATCACCAAGACGACGCCTGTTATGGTCCTTGTTGCCAGGTTGCTCACAGCGCCTCCTTTTTAATGATTTGTTTCGCCTTCAACACATTATCTGCCTGCACATAGAGCTCAATTTCACCAAAAAGATACGCCGAGTCCTTTTTATTCATGATCACGCTGGCGATATCCTGGTCTTTCAGGACCGCCTGGACGATCTCGACTTTATGCTGTAAGGTGTTGCTGTAGACTTTCTTCCAGTTGTCGGTCATGAAATGGCCGATTTGTTTAAAACATGTCAGCCCAACAGGTCAAGCAAAAAAAGATAGACTTCTTTTGGACCATGCATTCCGTAAACAAGGGTCTTTTCGATATCCGCTGTACGGCTTGGGCCACCTACAAAGGTAATCAAAGAAGGCAGTTTTCCCTGATATTTTTCTGTAATATCGTGGTAAGCACCTTTCAGGTCTTGGGTAAGTTGGTGTGTGCCAGCCACTACGATATGCACGGGGGGCATCACAAAAGCCTTTCTGCTCACGCCTTGTGCAGAGCTAAGCATGATGTTGCCATGCCTTGCTATCAGCGCCTCACAACCCGTGATCGCGGCATCACTTTGAGCCACTTCGCGCTTATCCGATACGAAGCTGATGGAAAGCTCTGTAAGCAACTCTTTGAGGAAATCCTCGTTGCAATACAGTTTTTTGATGTCATGCTGTTGGATGATGGCGGCCAGGCCTTCGGTAAGCTCATTCACATCGCGACAGAAGATGAACTTGCCATGCGAAGCGGAAAAGGATGCAGCAAAAGCCTCATCCAGCCGTTCAGCTTCAGGTACATACATCACAGGGGCCTCCATGTCTACATCCTCATAGGGCGGAGGCATATGGTTGACCAGGGCGTCCCGGATCTTTTTCAACACCTTTTCCTTTGACGTGCTCTCTTTCATGGATATCTATTGCTGGCTTTTCCCGTCCTTCTTCTCCTCCTCCGGCTTT
>PUOJ01000128.1 GCA_003552075.1 Bacteroidales bacterium | reverse complement strand
TGCACCTGGGCGTCGAAGGACTGTGGGTTGGCGCACAAAACAACACGGTGCCGAATGAGCTCAACACACCAGGATATGTCAGCCTGAACATGCACGCCTCCGGCCTGATCCAACTGGGCAGGCAGGAGGTAAACATCACCCTGCGGGTGAATAATGCCCTCGACAATCGGTATTACGATCACGTCAGCTTTTACCGCAGGATGCGGATCCCGGAACCGGGAAGGGACATCCAGTTGTTTGTACAAATCCCCATCAATAAGTGAATAATGAAAAGTGAAAAAAAAATTGAATCATGAAAAAACACCTGATTGGCGCTAAATTGCTTTTTTTGACAGTTTCTATGTTTTTCTGGGCGTGCGCTGAAGATGAAGATACCGTAGAATTGCAACCAACGGTTGAAGTACTCTCACCGGCTTATTGTGACACCATATGGTTCGATGAACCATTTACTTTTAAAATCCGGGTTACCGACCCGGGTAAAGAAGGACTCGGAGCAGTGAGCTTTGACACCCACCACAACTTCAACCATCATACACACGGATCACATCATCCTTGTGAAATGGATCCAAAAAAAGATGCTGTGCGTCCGTTTGAAGAGGTATGGATCCACGACCTGCCGGATGATGAGACCGATTACATATTTGAACAGGAGATCACCATCCCTTCAGTTGCCAATGAAAATGCCTACCACGATTATGGAGACTACCACTTCCACATATACGTAACAAACTATCAGGGATACCAAACCTTTACGACGCTGGACTATAAACTGATGTATCGAGAAGGTCACCCGGATGACCCCTGGCAGTAAAACACATATAGTCATGAGGGGCATGGGAGCCATAATGCCAAAAAGACAATTAATTGTGCGCACTCCTGCAAAATCCTCTTCGAGGACTTAAACCACAGCACTTTGATTACCAGCAATCTGTAAAAATACAAACAGACAAAAGCTGATAATAAACAAAATGATCAAACACTATATTCGTTCAACCCAAATCCTTAGTGATAAAGGATGTCAAAACCAAAGTACAATGAAAAAAATGATTGAAACGCTCGCCATGCTATTGCTGGTTCCTTTTGTGATGAGCTCTTGCGAAAAAGATGACACCGATACCACAACGCCACCGGAAATATATGAATTCGCAGCAGGAACACATCCCCCGAATGTAAATGACACCATTGTCCATAAACCTGGTGCAGAGATCATTGTGGATTTTAATGCACGTTCGGTAAATGATGGCAGGCTTGATGCATATCATATCGAAATTCACGACCACCCTGAAAGTGGGAACCCTGCTGATGAATATAAAATTATTGATGAACGCTTTGATGATGATCTCAATTTTAAGGGGTTAAGAAATGCGAGCGTACATAAGCACCTGGCTATCCCTGGCGAAGCTCCGCTGGGCGAATATCACGTGGAAGTGATTGTGATCGATGAGTACGGGAATTCCACCATGGTCGACAAGCTGCTTTACCTGGTTGAAGACAATAAATAACAACCGATGAATCCCTTAACCCCTTAACTGCATAAGATTTTTTCAACCATATCCCGGTAAGCAAACAGATTACTACAGAGATCGGGATTGACGAACATCAAACATCAACCCATTATTTTTACCTTTGCGCTGCGATGGAAGCAGTAAACTACATTCAGGCAAGGGGCATCAGCAAGGCTTATGGCGAAAAGGTTTTGTTTGAGGACATTTCCATCAGCGTGGACCAGGGGCAGAAGGTAGCCCTGATCGCGAGGAATGGCACCGGCAAAACCACCTTGTTGAATATCCTTGCCGGCCTGGATGAGCCCGACAGCGGCTATTGCACCTACCGGTCGGGCTTAAGGATCTCTTACCTGCCCCAAGACCCTGCTTTTGATCCGGAGCTGCGTGTGGCGGAAGCCCTCCTGGCTGCCGACAATGAGCAAACCCGCACCATCCGCGACTATGAGCAATGCCTCCAGGAAGCAGTGGATCCCAAACAGGCCCATCGGCTGCAAGCCTTGATTGAACGCATGGATGCCCTCCAGGCCTGGGATTACGAACAAAGGGTGAAGCAGATCCTGAGCAGTCTGAAGATCGGAGACCTGAAGGCCCGCGTAGCCACACTATCCGGAGGACAGGTCAAAAGGCTGGCGCTGGCTAAGATCCTGATCGAAGAAGCCGACTTTGTCATCCTTGATGAGCCGACCAACCACCTCGACATCGACATGATCGAATGGCTGGAGGCTTTCTTCAGCAAACAAAAGATCACCCTGCTGATGGTTACGCACGACAGGTATTTCCTGGATGCCCTATGCAATGAGATTGTGGAGATCGAACACGGCAAGGTCTATCAATACCGGGGCAATTATGCCTATTATTTGGAAAAAAAGCAGGAGCGCAAGCAGTCCGAAGCCGTGCAAAGCGAAAAGGCGATCAACCTGCTGAAAAAAGAAACCGAGTGGATGCGTCGCAGTCCGCCGGCCCGGACCACCAAATCCAAGGCACGCATCCAGGCGTATCATGAGCTGCATGAAGAAGCCAGCCAGTTAAGACCGGCTGAATCAGGCGAGATCCGGATGGATATGACCCGGATGGGCAAAAAGATCCTGGAGCTCCGGCACGTGGTCAAGTGTTTCGACGAAACCTGCGTCGTCAACGATTTTTCTTATGTGTTCAAACGCGGCGAGAAGGTCGGTATTGTCGGGCCCAACGGCACCGGCAAAACCACGCTGCTGAACATCATCACCCAGCAAATGCGGCCCGACCAGGGCAAGGTGATCACGGGCGAAACCATCCATTTCGGATATTACCGGCAGGATGGCATTACCGTCGAAGAAAACAAGAAGGTAATTGAAGTGATCACCGACATTGCAGACCGGATCAAGCTGGCCAAAGACCACTGGATCAGTGCAGCCCAGTTTTTGCGGCATTTCAATTTCCCCAACCACACGCACAACGACAGGGTGGCTAAACTCAGCGGGGGCGAAAAACGCCGCCTTTATTTGCTCACCGTGCTGATGAAAAACCCCAATTTCCTCATCCTGGATGAGCCCACCAACGACCTCGACATCGAAACGTTGAATATTCTGGAGGACTTCCTGCTGAAGTTTCCGGGATGCCTGCTCATCGTATCGCACGACAGGTATTTTCTCGACCGCCTTTCTGATCACTTGTTCGTCTTCAGGGATGTGGGAGACATCAAAGACTATCCGGGCAACTATACGGAGTTCAGAGAAAAACAGAAGGCAATTGCAAAATCCTTCCCTCAGAAAGACCGCAAGGAGAAGGCACAAAAGCCCGCGAGGAAAAGGGAAAAGACTGGTCTGAGTTACAAGGAACAAAAGGAGCTCGAGGCGCTGGAAGCGGATATTGAAGCGCTGGAAACGGAAAAGTCTGTCCTGTTGGAAAAAATGAACGCAGGTACCTTGCCGCCCGATGAGCTCATGCAGGCATCCACACGGTTTGAAGAGGTCGAAGCACAACTCAGTGAAAAATCAGACCGCTGGCTGGAGCTTTCCGAGTTGCTGTAAGTGCATCACGCACCAAGCATCACTGGCATCACCAGCATCAGAATTTCCTCCTCTTTGTTTTCACTTTCCACGGGCGAGATCAGTCCGGCACGGTTAGGCTCAGACATCTCCAGCAGCACCTGGTCGGTGGTAAGGTTATTGAGCATTTCTGCCAGGAACTTGCTGTTGAATCCGATCTCCAGGTCTTCACCTTCATAGTGGCAGGTAAGCCTTTCCTGCGCTTCATTGCTGTAATCCAGGTCTTCGGCAGACAGGATCAGTTCCGTTCCAGCCACCTTGAACTTCACCTGGTAGGTGGTTTTATTGGAGAATATGGATACACGCCTGATGGCGTTGAGGAAGGGCTGCCGGTCAACCGTCATCTTATTTGGATTTTTTGCAGGAATCACGGCTGAGTAGTTGGGATATTTCCCTTCTATGAGCCGGCAGGTCATGATGATGTTTTTGAAGGTAAAACGGGCGTTGGTTTCATTGTATTCAATGCGCACAGCCTCTTCATCATGCAAGAGGATCTGTCGCAGCTGGTTCAGCGGCTTTTTTGGAAGGATCATGCTGGCTGTTTCCTCTGCTTTCACGTCAGTGCGGCGGTAACGGACCAGCTTGTGTGCATCGGTGGCCACGAAAATGGTTCCCTCATCCGAAAACTCACAATAGATGCCTGCCATCACAGGACGCAGGTCATCCGTACTGGCTGCAAATATGGTCTTGCTAATGGCCTGGTATAATATATCCGACTCAATGGATACCGTGCTGGCATTCTCCAGCGCGGGCACCTGCGGGTATTCATCTCCATTCTGGCCGGCCAATCGGTACTTACCTTCACCCGCAGTCAGCGTAATCCCAAAGTTGTCTTCATCGATATCGAAGGTGACCGGGATGTCCGCAAAAGTTTTCAGGGTTTCCAGAAGGATCTTTGCCGGTATGGCAACCTTTCCCTCGCCTTCTGCCATATCCACATTGATGCGTGAAGTCATGGTGGTTTCGAGATCTGAAGCAGAAATATGAATTTCCGAATCAGATAGCTCAAACAGAAAATTGTCCAATATGGGTAAGGTGTTGTTGGTGCTGAGCACGCCGCTTATGGCTTGCAGCTGCTTTAAAAGCAAGGAGCTGGATACAATAAATTTCATACGGCAAATCATTTAAAATGAACAGCAAATATAGCTTTTTATTAAAAAAGAAAGCTGTTTTTCAGATATAAAAATGTGTGTTTATTCAAAAAAAGGACATGAATGGTCAGCATTTTTCAAAAACCAGGACAAAGGTCTGATCATTGGATGGAAAATCACATATTGGGCAAGTGCATAATCGCCCCTGTTGACTTGCAAATAAAGGCGGTTGGGGTCAAAATCCGGCTCTTCAGGGATCAAGGTGCCGTCATCTGGTGGCAGTCGCTTAAAAAAGTCCATTTTTGTCCTGTTGCCATGTAGGTCTTCTATTGACAAAGTGAAAAAGGCTTCACCTGTAAGCAGATCTGCGGGGGGCTGATCGGCTGTTCCCGTCAGAATACGTTCATAGCGAAGCCGCCTGATCTGATGAAAATAGGCAGGGAGCTGATCCGTGTTGATTTGCTCCCGTGGTACATGTTCATCTGCATGGTTGAATAACAATGGTTCTTCTTCTCCATTCAGACGCCAGCTGTAACTTTCTGACTGTCTGTGGTGTACTGTAGCCCTGACTTCAGCAATTTCTGAAGGCCTGAGCATGACCACCCGGGAGGTATGCCAAACTACCGCCTCCGGAACAAACACTTCATGCAGATCAACACTCAGGCCTGGCAGGTGCATCTCATAGGGCATTTCCGCATGGCTCATCTGCATGATGGCAACTGCATCGGCATCATCTCCGGGCAAGATCATATAGTCACGCAGCAGCTGTTGCCGGGGTAAAAGTTTTAAGCCACCGGGAAAATTCAACCAGTGGCGCCTGACATATACCTGGACACGGGTACCTTGTTTTCCCAGCTTTTGGATCGCCTGCTGTCTTTCTTCTGATGGCAGCGGACGACGCACTTCCATGAACCGGAGTGCGGCAAGAAGTTCTTCTACGGCCCGTTCATCGGCCATGTGCATGGCATCGACAAACCAGTGTCCGGCAGCATCCTTTTCCAGGACAACGGCTTCTTCCCCTTGCTTTTTCATCTTTACGCGCACAGGCACCTCTTCCCTGTCGATACGAAAATCCCTCTCGCCAGGCTTTCCCCACTCAAATCCAGGCACAACGACCACGATAGCCACCAATACGATAATGGCAGCAGCGATCCAAAAACGGGTGATTCTCATATCAATCATGTCAAACAGGTTTAGCATGGCGGCGTTTGCGCCATAGGAAACGAAGCCCCCCAAACAACGCGAGGATCGTGACGGGCACCACCACGTTCACCACTTGTACGCCGGCGATTTGCTGCTGCAATCGCGAGCGGTCAAGCAGGCGCATGCGCATGTCCTTAGCGCGGGCCTCAATGATGCCCGAATCATCGGCCAGGTAGTTCACCGCATTGAGAATAAAATCTTTGTTCCCGAAGGTTTGATCGGTATAGCTGTAATAACCCAGGGGCATCGGGCTGCCGTCCATCCGCACCTGGTTTTTGATCACATTGCCGTCCGAAACCACGATCATGGCCGCTTCTTCGCCGGTGTCACGACGCACAAAGTCGGCAGGCAGATCGACATCCGGCAGCAGCCGGTTTCTAAACAGTGAGGGGAAATGGCCTTCCAACAGGATGGCAGCTGTTGCCGGAGGCCCTCTGAAGCTTGCAGGGTCGGGTGGATTGTATAGCTGTTCGATGCTGATCCTCGCCGGAACAGGGATGTTCCGGGTATTGGTTGAAGTCTGGAGAAGCACCTGTGCATCCACACCATCCACCGGGACCGTATCCATGCTCGACAAAAATTCGGTGCGGATCAGGTTCAGGTTGCGGACAATCACATGGTCGGCCCGGGGGTTCAGGATCGGAAAGTAATGCCACTCCTGCAGGTCAAATTGCGGTCGGCCTGAAACGGAGCCAACCTGCTTCGGGATCCTCGCCGCATGGAGATCCTGGACAAGCTCAGGGTTCAGCCTGGCACCATAATGAAAGAAAAAGTCATCCATGTTGATGTCCCAGGCAATGCCGAGGGTTTCCGGCGCCCCCCGCAGGCTGTCCATGTCGGCAAACACCGGATCCACCAGCCACAGCATGTGGCCTCCCTGCATGAGGTATTGGTCGAGAAGGAATTTTTCCGCTTCATCAAAGGGATCCAGCGGGCGCGCAGATATCAGCGCCTTGTACTTTGAAAGTGCCTCGATGCCTGCATCCGGACGCACCCGGTCCACGTCGTAAAACTGCTCCAGGGCATTGGTGACAGAGGCCACATATGGAGGTTCGAACTGCCCGTGTCCCTCCAGAAAAGCAATGCGCTCCCGATGCGTCCTGGTGACACGCTGAATGGCTGAAACGATATTGTATTCGAGCATCATACCGGACTTGTGTATGCTTTCCGTGATGCCATGACCGATATGGTCTTCCATAAGGGGCAAGGCAAGCTCCCGGTCTTTATAGCTGACCACCGCACCTGGTATGATCACCTGCCTGGAAGCCCCATCGCTGGTCTGAATCATGACCTCGGCAGGTTCAAGGCCTTTTTCGGATAGGTTGCGATAGAGTGCACGCAGCTGTTCCTGGTCGTCGCCAGCTGCCCGGGTGGGGCTGATGAAGTCAACCTGTATGTAATCAGACCAAGCCTGTATCTCATCCAGCATCTCCGAGGCCTCGTTGCGCAACCGCCTGAATTCGGGTGGCAAATCGCCGTCAAGGTAAACCCTGAAATAGACGATGTCATCCAGTTCCCTGAGCATCTGTTTGCTCGCATCGGTCAGGCTGTACCGCTTCTCGCTCGTAAGGTCGAAACGTACAAAACCAAGGCTTCCGCTGAGGTTTACTGCCACCACCGCAGCCAAAACGACCACTGCCCGCAACAAGCCCGATTGGCGGCTTCTGCTTTGCCAGGCCAGCTTTAACCAGGTGATGGTGAGAAAAAGGACAATGACCCCGAGGAAATAAAAAAGGTCCCTGCTGTCGATCACCCCCCGGCTCATGGAAGAATAGTGTGCCTCAAGGCCAAGACCGCGTAGAAACAGATCCCAACGACCACCAAAACCAAGATTGGCGATCATCTCAAAACCAATATACATAAAGAAGGACAAAAAGAGGGCGATGATGAATGCCACGATCTGGTTATCGGTTAGTGCAGATGAAAAAGTACCAATGGCAACGAATACCATGCCGAGAAAAAGTAAGCCCAGGTAGGAGCCCCAGGTACCGCCCATGTCCACCCCAGGATGAACCGCATACCAATGCACGGTAGCCAGGTATACCAAGGTGGGCAACAGGGCAGCAAGAAGCAGGATGGTGCCGGCGAGGTATTTGGAAAGCACGATGTGCCACTCCGTCAATGGTTTGGTAATCAACATTTCCAGCGTTCCCGTACGGATCTCATCGGAGAAAAAGCGCATCGTCAATGCTGGAACGAGGAAAAGAAAAACAAATGGCGCAAGCGTGAACAGACCGCTCAGATCAGCATAACCCCCATCAGGCACATTGTAAGTGGTGGGCAGCACCCACAGGAAAAGACCGGTAACGATAAGAAATACGGCCACCACAATGTAGCCGGTGAGGCTATTGAAAAAACTGTTCAGCTCACGTTTAAATAATGCCAGCATATTGCCTGTTTAGTCATCGTGGAAAGTAACCGTAACCGCATCATTGGCTTCGAGGCCCAGCAATGCGGATGCCTTGCCCTGGTTGATTGCAATCTCCAGATAGCCGGTAGCACCAAACAATGCCACCTTCTCACCGGGCACCACATCCGAATAAGAAGTGCACAACCTGTCGATGCCATCATCCGGCGAACGGAAATTAATGATGAATTGACGGCCTTTCCCCGCTCGTTTAAATAACTGTTGATCGATATTTACAAACACATTGCCGTAATAATCCACAAAAATGACTTTTCCAATGATCTTATCGTTATACACCACAGGATTAAATGCAAACCGCTGGTTAAGTGCAGAGTAAGACTGGCCAAGTGCATGCAGGTTTTTCCCTTCGGCGATCATGGCAGCCACCTTTACAAATACATCCCGGGTAGAAAACGTAAAAAAGTCGGAATCTTGTATGACATCCAGTTCTACTGCTTCCACCTCATCATCATCAAAGAGCAGGGAAAATAGCCCGTTATCTGCGCCGATAAAGAATTGCTCCCGGTATTTTGCGGCCACATGTGGGGTATCAATACCCGCCTCCGTATTCACCCCAATCAGGTGAATGCTGCCCTCCGGAAAGTTTGGAAAGGCATTTTTCAGCACAAAACTCGCCTGCATGATATCAAAGGCAGCGATGTTGTGGGTGATGTCAACGATATGTGCATCAGGAAACAGTTTCAGCAAAGCGCCTTTCACTGCTCCTGCATAGTGGTTACCTGTTCCCCAGTCGCTTGTCAGGGTGATGATGGCCATGGGTCTTTTTAGGCGTTTTTTATTGCTTCCTCTTCACAAAAATATTGTTATTTTGCATTTGCATTCAAAAGTAATGATTTTAAT
>PUOJ01000072.1 GCA_003552075.1 Bacteroidales bacterium | reverse complement strand
CCGCCTGAAGTGGATGGAGTTTATACACGAAGAAGACCTGGCCGAAATGATGAAGCAGCACCAGCTCAGGCGAACCGATCCTGAAAAAGCACGCAAAGAGTATGAGTTCCGCTTCCTCCATCCTACGGAAGGAATAAAGAACGGATACATCCACATTGACATCATTCCGGGCACCGACAAGAGCGTGGCATCCATCATCGACATTACCGATCTCAAAAAGGCAGATGAAAAGTTTACCGCCTACATCACCAATTCACCCACTGCGGTCTATGTCACCAACGCCAGGGGTGATTACACCTATGTAAATCCTGCAGCAACCGAACTGCAAGGGTTTTCAAAGGAAGAGTTCCTGGACATGAATGTGATTGATGGTGTTCACGATGACAACAAGGAAAAAGACCTCAAAACGCTTAATGATGTGTTGCAGGGCAAGTTGGTGAGGCAGGAAATCTCACTGGCCACGCGCTCAGGTGGAAAGAGATATGCCGTATTGAGCGCAGTGAAGCTAACAGAAGACCAATACATTGGGTATTGCACGGATGTCACGGATCGCCGTGAGGCAGAAGAAGCCCTGAAGGAGGCCAAAGAGCAAGCAGAAGAAAGTGACCAACTGAAGTCTGCTTTCCTGGCCAACATGAGTCACGAAATCCGCACCCCGATGAATGGCATCCTGGGTTTCCTGGAGCTGCTTCGTGAGCCGGACATTACGCTGGACGAAAAGGAGGAGTACATTTCCATCATACATAGAAGCGGACAAAGACTGCTTAACACCATCAACGACATCATTGAGCTCTCCCGCATTGAGTCCGGACAGTTCCAGTCAAATATCAGCAAGGTGAACCTGGATGAAGAACTGGACTACCATTATCTTTTTTTCAGTCAACAAGCCAGGGAAAAAGGACTGGAGATCCGCTTAAATAAGGCAGCTTGCAGGGCAGTAGCCTGGATTCACACGGACAAAAATATTTTGGATGCAGCCATCACCAACCTGATGAAAAACGCCATCAAGTTCACCAAATCAGGCAGCATTGAGTTGGGCTGTGACCTGCAAGATGCCATGCTTATGTTTTATGTAAAGGACACCGGACCGGGCATCCCCGCCGCCAAACAGGAGATCATTTTTGACCGTTTTGTGCAGGCGGATCTGAGTGATGCCAGGATGCATGAAGGCTCCGGCCTGGGGCTTCCGATTGTAAAGGCCTCTTTGGAATTGATTGGTGGCAGGATCTGGGTTGAGTCGACACCAGGTGAAGGCAGCACCTTTTATTTCAACCTGCCTTATAATCCGGCCATTCATGAGAAAGAAAAAGATGAAGAAGTACCAGAAGTTGCTGCCCCTTTCAAGAAAGCACAAAAACAAATTCCACGGGATGCCAGGATCCTAATTGCAGAGGACGATCCGGTGGCTTATGATTACCTGGCAGTTGTACTGAAAGCTCAAGGATTGCAGGTTTTGCATGCCCGCACGGGACAGGAAGCCATTGACCTGGTGAAATACCATCCAGACATTGGCATGGTGCTGATGGACTGGAAGATGCCGGTCATGGACGGACTTGAAGCCATCCGGAGGATCAGGAAATTTAACCGGGACATCCCCATCGTGGTGCAAACGGCCCAGGCCATGTCTGGTGACCAGGACATTGCCCTTGAGGCAGGTTGCAATGAATACCTTACCAAGCCGATTCGGAAAAAAGTGTTACTTGACACCCTGACCCGATATTTATAGCGCTACAGATCAATGTGTTTAATGCGGCTTCGGGCGGCTTCATTCTTGGGATCTATGATGAGGGCCTGAGCCCATGACTTTATGGCCTTTTCTTTCTTTCCTTTGGCATGCCAGGTATCACCTAATATTCTGTGGGCCGGGGCGGAATCAGGAAATAGCTCAGTGCCCAGAAGCATCATCCGGCTTGCTTCGTGATGGCGGTCCAGGTACATCAATTGGCGGGTGAGCTGCCCAAAGGTTTGCACGGAAACACGGTCATTATCCAGGGTATCTTTAGCTGCCTCGGACAAAAAAACCAGGGCCTCTTCCAGTCCTTCCTGTGCAAGTATGCGGGCGGCGGCCATTTCTACGGAGGGTTCAAATTCGATCTCCCGGTCATACAATACATGGATGATGTCGCGCATGACGGGCCGTATCTCCCCCGGCCGGGTATTGCAATACACGAGGATGTAATAACCATCCTCAGGGAGTCTTGTGCCAATGCTGGTAAACCCATTGGTGCCTCCCGTGTGCTGATGGTAATATAAGCTGTCATCCTCACCAAGATCACGATAGCCGACGGTCCATCCGTACGCATAGCCATCCAGGTAAGGAGCAAACATCTTTTCCTGCAAGGCCTCATCCAGCAATGCATGCGCATGCAGGGCCTCATCCCATTTTACCATGTCGTAGGGCGTGGCATACATATCACCCGTTGCCAGGGCCGTGGAGAGATCCCTGAACTCAGCCCTCATAAAGCCGTCCAATATCATATCATAGCCCTGTGCCCTGCCCTGTAGTATGCGGCGGTGATCCTCAATGCCTGTGTTTTGCATATCGAGCGGCCCGAGGATCCTTGCCTCCAGCAGGTCAGCAAAATCCTTCCCGGAAACACGCTCCAGGAGATAGCCCAGGAGGTAATAGCCAAAGCTGCTGTAACTGTATTCTTCACCTGGTTCAGATTGCAGCTCCAGGTCCCAGAACAGTTCCACAAAGTCCCTATGGTCAAAGGCCTGTCGGCCAAAACGCGGAAAAAAATCGGGAATGCCTGCATAATGAGGCATCCCGGAAGTATGCGTCAGCAGGTGATGGATGGTGATCTTATCCCCCTGGGGTTGCGGGTAATCAGGGATATAGGTTCTGATGGGCGCGTCAAGATCCATTTTCCCAGCCTGCACTTTTTGGAGGACAAGCATGGCGGTGAACTGCTTTGAATTGGATGCGATCCGGTATTTGAGATGCGGGCCATTGAGAATATGATGTTCCCTGTTTGCATAGCCATACCCTTCGGCAAACAGCACTTCGCCGTGCCGGGCAACCAACACGGTGCCCTGGAAGTTGTTGTGCACGTGATACAAGCCAATCAGGCTGTCCAACCGGTTTGTCAGATCATTGCTGAAAGCCGGAACTGCAAGCATTGCAATTAGAATAAAGAGGATAGTCTTTTTCATGTGTTTATAATTTTTATATTTCGGGCACATGGAACTCGCCATGACATAATCATTCTCTTGTGTGTCAATAGATTGGCATGGCTCGTTTCATGTGTTTATAATTTTTATATTTCGGGCAGATGGAACCTCCATTAGATAATCATTTCCCTGTGTGTCAATTCTTTGGCATGGAGGTTTCATGTGTTAATATTTTCTCAAATTATTGGCTATCTGAAGTTTACGTTTTCAACAGGAATGCTATTGGCTATTGGCTTTTAGCTTTTGGCTTTCTTGCCAATAGCCAACAGCTAAGAGCTAAGAGCCAATAACAAATCGTTTCAAAGATGCATTTTTTTTTGAAATGTCCGGCAATAAAATAAGAAAAACATATATTTGTTGCATTGGTATGTCTAGAAGTACCTGCAATCAATAATTCAATGCTTAAACCCTTTCCATTATGAAAAATCGCGTGCTGACTTTGATATTGTTATTGATTTTTACCGGATTTGCCCCCGGTACTGCTTATGACGGACCTGTTGCTGAACGTATGGTTCCTTTGCGGGAAGCAACTTACCGGATTGCGGTATTGTCATTCGTACATGAAACGTGCACCTATTGCCCTGACAGGGCAGGTCTTGATGACTGGCTGGCCACAGGTCCGGCAACGGATGAGATCCTTGGCGGAGGCAGCGGCTACGGGTACATCGACGGATTTGAAGAACGGATGGCGGCTTATGGAGGCGTAGAACTGGTGGGCATCACCTCGCCGGCCGGCATGCCGGTTGGAGGCACCTCCAGAAGCTGGAACGACATGGAGGTGTGGGAATATTTCACTGGAAAGATGGTAGAAGACCTGCATCAAAAAGGTCCTTTCGACGGAATTCACCTTGCCGTGCACGGAAGCATGGCGGTGGAAGGCATTGCCCGGCCTGAAGCAACGCTTGCCAGGATGGTACGCGACATCCTTGGTCCTGATGCCGCGATCACCGTGTCACTGGATCTGCACGCCTGTGTGGATGCCGAACTGGTGGATGAGGATGCGGCAGATGCTGTCTTTGCCGTGAAACGTTTTCCGCATTACGACGCCGCGCTGATGGGCCAGCGCGCAGCAGATGTGATGATACGCATGCTGCAGGGTACGTATGAACCGGTTGTGGCTACCCGTAAGCCAGGCGTGATCACACCGAGTTTTTTCCAGGGAACAGTAAGGTATCCTGCACGCGAGATCATGGAAAGAGCCAGGCGCTGGGAAAACCGTGAAAAGGACGTGTATGTTTCGGTCAATTTTGGATTTGCCTATGCAGATGTCCCCAACAACGGCGCCTCCATTTATGTGGTGACCAACAATGATCCGGAGCTGGCAGACAAAATCGCCGACGACATGAATGCGTTTTTCTGGGATCACAGGGAGGACTTTGTTTTTAAGGATATTTATGATACTGAAAATGGCGTGGCACGCGCAATGGAAGCTGTTGCAGCAGGTGAAACACCGGTGGTTATTGCCGATGGGTGTGACCGCACGGGAGGCGCCACCTGGATCACCAACGAACTGATACGCCAGGGGGGCTCCAACTTTGCCATTGGCACGTTGACCGATCAGGCAATCTTTGACAAGGCCCATGAGCAAGGCTGGCAGCAAGGTGATGCCACAGGCCCCATCAGCGTGGGCGGCACCACCGACCGGTATTCAGGTGACCCGGTATCACTGGATGACGCAACAGTAGGCCTTCTGGATGACCATTACCTCGTACTTGAGTTTGGCGAAAACAACCACATTGTGGTCACCCCTGCCCTGATGCAGATCACCAATCCTGAATGGCATGCACGCGTCGGGATTGACTTCGATGCGCTGGATATCGTCGTACATAAAACCAGGGTGCACTTTTTCAGGGGCTATTATGAAACCGGCATTGCCGGAGAGAACTATCCCGGGACGATTGTCAAGATCGAAGTGCCCGGGTGGGGACCGGCCGACATCACCAAGATCAATTTCGTCAATGGTGGTCAGTACCTCTACCCGCTCGACATGGAAAGAGAGATGGGTGGTGTATGGGACAGGCCCTATATTGGAGATGAAGACATGATCTACAAGACAGGTGAAGAGTAGTTAGGAGCAGCAATCAGTGGAAGATGTAACACGCGGGAGAAGATTAAGGTTAAGGTTAAGATTGAGATTGAGCGAGAGCGAAGTCCCGAGAGCAAAGCGATTTGGGATTGAGGTTAGGTTGGAAGGTACATCAGGGGGGGAGCCGGTATTTTGGATGGATTAATAAGCAATGTAGTGAGCAGCAAATCGGGAGAGATGACGAAAGGAATTATTGGAATTCTGGGCGGCATGGGGCCTTTATCGGGGATCGAGATGGCGTCCAGGGTAATTGCACAGACAAAGGCAAAAACAGACCAGGAACATGTGCCGATGATCTTGTTTTCACTGGCACCGGAGATTACAGACCGCACGCAATTTATTCTGGGAGAAGAGCCACGCAATCCGGGTTCCGCGATTGCCAGCCAGTTGCTGAAAATGGACAGTTTTGGAGTGCAGGTAGCCGCACTGGCCTGTAATTCAGCACATGCACCGGCCATATACGATCTGATCATCAAAAGGCTCATAGAGGCAAAGGCGCAGATCCGTCTTTTGCATATTGTGGATGAAGTGGCTGCCTTTATCCGGAAGCACCATCCCCAAGTAAAGAAAGTGGGTGTCCTGGGCACCAGCGGCACATTCCGGTCGAAGCTATACGAAAGGATTGCGCAACAAGGTTTGCAAAATATTCATGTGACAGCGCAGGAACAGGAAAGGCTGCATGCTGCCATTTATCATCCGGAATTTGGGATCAAATCAACAGGAACCAAAGTATCTGACAAGGCCAGGGCGGACCTTCTCGACACATGTCAGCTGCTAAAAAGACGGGGTGCAGAGATCCTTGTATTTGGATGTACAGAACTTTCGCTGGCTCACAAAGATCCTGCAGCAGAAGGACTGCCCATTGTGGATGCCACCACCGTATTGGCCCGCGCCCTGGTGCATGCGGTGGCCCCTGAAAAACTTCTTCCATGGGCAAGCTAACATGCAAATGCCATCCTTAATTGCATCAAACCTGCAAAAGCCTAGCCTGAAAATAAAGCTTAGCTATTACAGATCAGAACTTCTTGTCCTTAATCTCTTCCTGTACCTTGTCAGTGGCCTCAGATATTTTATCATCAGCTTTTTGGACTTCATCAGCCACTTTGTCAATTGTTTTGTTATACTCCTTCTTCAACTTCTTCTCATACTCTTTTTGTTTCTTAGTCAGGTCTTTGCGCGTTTCTGATCCCTTTTTTGGTGCATACAGCACACCGATCAATGCACCTATACCTGTGGCCGCAGCCAGACCAAATAATGTTTTTACGAATTTCATGATGGCTTGGATTTATGATTAAACAAAAAATTCATCACCAATATAATAAAAATATTTGAACCACTTACATAAAATGAATGTTCGCTGGTGCCATGCCATTTACACTTTAAGTTTCATCAACAGCTCCAATGCCTGATCGCTGTTCAAGTCCTCAGTGATATTAAACACAGAGCTAACTGAATCATTGACAGATAAGGATGGGTTAGAAAGCATACCGTGAACCTCATCCTGGGAGAAATGCTGCAGGAGTTTTTTTCCAAAAGGGATGCTGCCGGGATCGCTTATCTGGAGGAAGTTCATCTTTTCCTTCAGGCCTTCCAGGGGGCCGGCTGAGACGTGAAAGCCATTGTTGCTGATATCTATTTCCAACTGGTAGCGCTTCTGGTTGGCAAACAGGTTATTTCGCAGGGAGCCGGGTTTTGCATCCGACGGATTGGTTGTTCCGCAAAAATCATATCGGATAGTTTGCCAGTCAAGGTTGGCAGAGAGGTCGAACAAGATAATAAAACGATCATCTGCGGTATAATGGGCAATTTGCCTGGGAGCAAAGCCATTGACAAGGAAGACCTCCTTTGCATCTACCCGAATTTTACTGCAATACATGCCACTATCGAGCTTACAGAAGGCCTTGCGTAGCCATAAGTCATGCAGCTTTAAAGGATCAAGGTCAGGATATCTTTTCAGCATTTCCCAGCCGCCCAACACATTGGCTTCACCGGGATGCCTGCCATAGACCTGCACGAAAGTGTCTTTCGCTTTACAGGTAAAAGACCGCAAAGGATCTTTTGCCCCATCGTGAATGGCTTTGTAATGTTCCTCAAGTATATGATGCCGTGCCAGGTAACCAGCGCTCAACAGGAAAATTTGATTGATATGGATGCGATGCGATGCCATTACATCAATGACCTCTGAGAATAGCGTGATAAAGTCATCAAACCCGATCTGCGAGGTAATCTCTGGCTTCATAAACAGGACAAAGTCGTTCAGGTGAGATACCTTTTCAGGCGCATCATACAGGGGCGCTGCTTCTGCTTTGTCAGACAGCGCTTTTTGCACAGCGGAACGGATATTGACGAAAGGGGTAGAATGCATGCGTCTTTTAGGCTTTGCTGATTCGCAATATGATCATTAAAGATAGCAAAAAATGTCCTTAAGTCAATTTATTCACCCACAGGGCCGGTGAATACATAAAAGTCCCCCTTGGTAAACCGTTTGATTTGCTTCTGCACTCCAGCAACCTTGTATTCAGCACAGCGGCTTTTTTTTCAAGCCGAGGAGGGGGAATACTATTGCAGCATTTGCCTGAATCGTCAACTTTTTATTTATCTGATGCCCATGGATTATAAGGCAGAGAGGAGTGATGCAGATCAATCTTCAACTTATTCCCCACCCGTTTGTAACCCAGCGTATATTCTACCCTTACCTCAGTATCCTGGTTATCTGTAAAATAATAATGCCCCATGGCGATGGCCCGGTTTTCTTCCAGGATAAGGTGCGCATTATAAAATCGCACCTTTTTCCAGGGTTCAAGGGCAAAGCCTTTGTCCTTATCCTCGCTGCACTCGCAAATGTCTCCGGCAATGAAATATGAGAGGGCCCGGCTTTTTGTCGGCCGGAAAGGTTCCACTGTACATTTGGTGGGTTTGAATAACACCGGCCCAAGCTCAAAGGCATACAGCTCATCAAGAAAAGTATGGGCATAGGCTTCAAAGGCAGGCCGGGTTTCCTTAAGTAAACCGATCTGCACCAGCCCATCCGCCCACTGCTGCTGGGCTATTTCTACCTGTTTCCTGGTTACCATGACAATGTATTTTGTGTACACGCTATCCTTAACCTTAACCTCAACCTTAACCTCAGCCTCAGCCTCAGCCTGCACCAACAATTTAACACGTCACATCAATAATCCCGGCAATCAGCAACATCAGCCTATATAAGCTTATCCACATACTTCACGTGGTAGGCGGAAGACTGCACCTGCACAATGAAGGCCAGCGAGACAATCAGTGCGATGTCTGAACCTTCCGGTCCGAAGACGGCCATGGCGACCGCCAGGGCGATGGAGAGGTTTCGCAGTGCACTGCCATACACCAAGGCGATGGCATCCTGGCGATTAAAAAAATATTTGCCGATCAGGGTGCTGATCACGTAGCTGACACCGTAAAACACGATCAGGGGCAACACGACATAAAGCAGCACCGTGGGTTCGGCAATGATCACGTTGGCGCGCAGTGCCAGGGCCACAGCTACGATCCCCAGCACACCCAATGACGATAGCATGGGAAACTTCTTGCTAATGTCTGTGCGGTATTTCTCACGGCCATATTTTTTGATGATGAAGCGCTGGGTCAGAAAGCCGGCAAGCATCGGCACGAATACGATCAGGATGATGCGTTGAAAAATCTGGAATAGTGGGATGTCGATGGCTGCGCCCATCAGCCATTGGGCATAGAGCGGTGTGGCCAGCGAGCCAATGGCCAATCCGAACACCGTCATCTTGATGGCGGCATCGAGGTTCCCTTTGGCAATGCCCGTCCAGGAAATGGTCATCCCACTGGTGGGGATCAATCCGATGAGCAGGAGTCCCAGCGCAAACATAGGCTGATCCGGGAAAAAAATCAGTCCGGTACCGTATGCCACAAACGGGATGATGGCAAAATTGATGAGTTGGGTAACCAGCTGCACCTTCGCATCGCCCCCTGAAAACACTTTCTTGATTTGCAGGTTGACCATCATCGGATAAATCATGAGTATCGTAAAAGGCAGGATGGTGCT
>PUOJ01000041.1 GCA_003552075.1 Bacteroidales bacterium | reverse complement strand
CGGTGTTTTCTGCTGATGGCAGCCAGGTTTATTTCCGATACCGGAATTGCGAAAATAATTATCTGCTCAGGCTCAACGAACTTACTGAAGAGGCCACGGTCGACACGGTAGCCACATTGCCCCCTCATGTGCGGGTGATGACGATATATTAATCCATCGCGCTGATCGGATCACCATCGACCCGGCGTGCTGGTGAACAGCCTGCAAATTTGATGCATGTATTTAAAGTAATAAAAAAGCTCATGGTTGAACTGCATCCCGTAGTCGATGTCTGTATCGTAGTCCAGGTATACCCCCGGCATGCAATCCCGCCGGCGGGCTGAGTGGATCAGCTGATTCCACTGGTCGGTAAGGATTTTATTCCATCTTTCCAGGTAAGCCTGGCTGTAAAAACTCGCAGGCCGGCTTTCACGCAAGTACCAGGTGTTGAATCCAGGGTCAAAAATCACCAGTTCATAGGTAATGGTGTCGTTCTCCTTTTCAACTTTTTCTTCAAGGTTTAACGTATCAACGGATTCGTTGTCGCCTGGAAGAGAGAACACAGGATTTCCAGTGATTATGAGTACACCGCTGATTAAGAACGTCTTGATAAGTCGTTTCATGATTACCTCCTGTTGTTTTAAGGGTGATTGGTGCTAGCCAAACCCATGTTACATATGTCAGGTAGTAATATATTCAATAACCGTGCCTAAAATAATTAAATCGCGTAAATCAGGGTCAAAATCATTGTGCCAATCCACCTAAAACAACCATTTCTGTGATCTTGTCATTTGGTGGTATTTTCTTCGCAGGGCAGCGTAAAGTAAAAGGTTGTCCCCTCCCCTTCTTTGCTTTCCAGCCAGATTTTTCCATCGAGTAAAAGGACATTGGCTCGTGCAATGGCCAGGCCCAGTCCGGCACCTTGTCGGGCTTCCTTGTCGGCAATGTCAGCCTGGGTAACCCGCGAAAAAATATTTGGTACTTCATTGCTCAGCCCTTCATTGTTTCCAAATACTCCAGGAAGGTTTCATCAGTCACCAGGCATTGAAATTTATCCGTATATTTTCCTATCTTTGTCAGTGGCACAATTTGGCTGATCATGAAATAATGCCCAAAGAAGGTTTGTTTTTCGCAGATGTGCTGCTGAAGATTTCGATGCGCATGGAGGTTTCATCCAAAGAACGGTTCATGGTAAGCTTTTTCAACCATATTGCCTCGCCCGGTTGTCGCGATGCCCTTATAAGGGTAAGCAGATTGCTTGTATTTTTAGGGTGTCTGATCGTGGCTTCCCAAAGTGTTCATGGCAATAATACGGACGATGCTTACCATCAGCAACACGATGAAGACACTGTGCTTTACATTGGCGTGCTGGCCAACCGGGGTTCGGATGTATGTCTCCAGGAGTGGGGGCCAACGGCGGATTACCTTACCAAAAGAATCGATTCATACACGTTTCGCATCCTCCCCCTGGGTTTCGATGAGATCCTCGATGAAGTCAGGTCTTCGGACCGCAGGATCTCCTTTGTTTCCGCCAACTCCTCCTATTATGCCTACATGGAGTATCACGGCCTGGCCAGCAGGATTGCCACATTGCTCATTCCCGGGCAAGAAGAGCCCGAGACCCATTTTGGCGGCGTGATCATTGCAAGGGCCGACAATCATGAAATTGCCGCAATCAATGACCTGCAGCACCACTCCTTCGCCGCGGTGGACAAAAGATCCCTTGGTGGCTGGCATGCGGCAAAGAAGATGATCTTTGATGCAGGCTATGATCCGGATCGTTTCTTTTCAGATGTGATCTTTACCGGCACCCACGACCAGGTGGTATTTGATGTGCTTTCCGGGAAGGTGGATGCCGGTACGGTGCGCACCACACAGCTTGAGCGGATGGCAGCGGAGGGACTGATTGACCTGCAGGACATTCGCCTTCTTCACGACCAGTCACAAAAATACCCCGATTATCCCTACCTGGTATCGACCCGTTTATACCCTGAGTGGCCTTTTGCCGTGCTGGAAGGAACCAACAAAGCGCTTAGCAAGCAGGTGGCCATCGCGTTGCTGATGATGAACGCAGACCACCCGGCTGCAAAAGCCATACGCGGTGCGGGATGGACCATTCCGGCAGACTACGTGGAGGTACGCCGGCTCTTGCGTTCACTTCTGCTCCCCCCCTACGAAGATTATGGCATCAGCCTCCGGGAGACCATTCGCAATTACTGGCCCTGGCTTACCGCATTGTTATTGTTATTGATTGCTGCGATTTTTCATGGAGTGATCATCAGCGTCTTAAGACGCCGCACGAAGAAATTTTCCAGGCAGTTGACGCAATCAGAACAAAAGTTCAGGGTATTATTTGAGCGCGCACCCGTTTCCATCATGGTACACGATCGCCAAACCGGACTCATTTTGGACGCCAACCGGCAGACGCTGAAGGCTTATGGAGTGAATTCACTCCAGGAGTTGCAGAAAATGGAATTCTGGGGAGATCCCCCTTATTCGTACAATGAAGTGCTAGAGAACATCAGGAAGGTAAGAGAAAAAGGAGCGCATCAGTTTGAGTGGCTTTCGCACACGAAAAACGGGGATCGTTTTTGGGAAGACGTTTTGGTTCAGGAAGTCCATTTTGGCGATGAGGTCCGGCACGTAAGCATTTCCATAGACATTACCAGCCGCAAGGAAGCAGAAACCGCACTCAGGAAGAGCGAAGCCATGTTCCGCAGCCTTACGGACAACCTATCCGTTGGAGTAGCCATGATCAATAAGGAGATGGAGGTTTTGACGGTTAATCCGCAGATGAGGAAATGGTTTCCGGAGAGCGGGTATGAGAGCTGTCCGAAATGTTATGAAGCCTTCAATTACCCAAGTAAGCACGGGATATGTGCCGATTGCCCCGTGGCCAAAAGCCTTGGCGATGGAGATATCCATTACCTGGAAAGGGAGGTACAGACGCCCCAGGGAAAACGTGTATTTGGCATTACGGCAACAGCCATCACGGATCATGATGGTCAGATCAATGCAGCCATTGAGATGGTGGATGACATCACCGAGCGCAAGCAAATGGAAATCAAGCTCCGGGATGCAAAAAAACAAGCCGACGCTGCTAACACGGCCAAATCAGAGTTTCTTGCCAACATGAGTCACGAGATCAGGACGCCACTCAATGGCGTGATTGGGTTTACAGAATTGCTGAAAAACACCGGGTTATCTGAAACACAGCGATTATACGCGCAACTTGCCCACACTTCTGGTCAAACCTTGCTTGGCATCATCAATGACATTCTCGACTTTTCGAAGATCGAGGCCGGCAAGCTCAAGCTGGATATTGTCAAAACCGACATCTTGGGACTAACCAGCGAGGCGGTGGATATCATCCAATTTCACGCAGCAAAAAAGGGATTGGAGCTCTTGCTGAACATTCAGCCCGACATACCGAGGTTCATTTATGCCGATCCTGTCAGGCTCAAGCAGATCCTGATTAACCTGCTGAGCAATGCGGTCAAGTTTACGGAGCAAGGTGAGGTGGAGCTGAAGCTGACATTTGAAGCCACCGATGGCGATAGGGGAATTTTCAGCTATTCGGTGCGTGACACGGGTATCGGGATGAGCAATGAACAGCAGGCAAGGGTTTTCGATGTCTTTACGCAGGCCGACACCTCCACGACGAGAAAATATGGGGGCACAGGACTCGGGCTTGCCATATCCAGCTTGCTGGCCGACAAAATGGGAAGCCGTATTGAACTGGAGAGTGAGGAAGGAAAAGGATCGACGTTTTACTTTAGACTAAGCACGAAATATGAGGATGGAGAGAAGCTGGTGCCTAAGACGCCCCTGCAAGTCAACCACATCCTGGTCGTGGATGACAATGACAACAACCGGCTTATCCTGGAGCATCTTTTGGCCTACTGGGACATTGGTTTTACTGGTTGTGAGAGCGGCAAAAAAGCTTTGGAAATGATTCGTGAAGGCCAGGTATTTGATGCGATCCTCATGGATTACCACATGCCTGAAATGAATGGCCTTGATACCACACAAAGGATACGGGAAAAACTGTCCATGCCGGCTGAAAAACAACCCATCATTTTGCTGCACAGCTCTTCTGATGATGCAACTGTTCTGCAAGGAGGCAAAAAGTATGACTTTGCCTGCAGCATAACCAAACCAGTGAAACCACCTGCCCTGATAGACTGCCTGCGGCGCATCAACAGTCCGGTTGCAAGCGACACAAAACCTGTTGAGGTCAGTGAAAAAGTAGAAGTAACAGGTTCTGTAGCTCATTCCCGTCCGAAGATCCTGGTGGTTGAAGACGCAGATACTAACCTGTTGCTCGTCAAAAGAATGATTGGGCATTCCTTGCCGAATTGCGAGATATTGGAAGCCAGGGATGGCAAGCAGGCCATTTCGCTGTGGAGGTCAGCAAGCCCCGACCTGGTGTTGATGGATATCCATATGCCGGTGATGGATGGCGTGCAGGCGACCGAAGCGATCCGGAAGCAGGAGTCTGTGGAAGGCAGGGAGCGTCGCACTCCCGTCATCGCCCTGACAGCACGAACCCTCAAGGAAGAAAGCGCCCGTTTTCTCCGGGCAGGAATGGATGATGTGATTGCCAAACCGGTAAACAAGGATTTGCTGACACAAAAAATTCATCAGTATCTTCCTCACTAGCATCCAAACACAGATCAAGCCGTCCCATTTTTTTTTGAAAAAGCGCAAACCTATTTCAAGACGAGACATGTATTTGATAAATTTCACAACTGGTTATCAATCCGACATATTATTCATTCAAGGCCTTGAAGACGGGCCTATACACATGCATTCATGGCCACAGTTCAATACCGATGTGGAACGCTGCCCGGATTGCCAAACCATAAATATCCTTAAATGTCCGGGGTTTGGTCACGGGGCAATCATTCACAGTCCAGCAGCCATTCAAGAGTTTAATGACTTCATTGAAAGATAAGCTAGCCTGCATTATTCATAAAAAGGGCTTCGTTTTCTGCGTGAATCGACGAGATTCTATAAAGGTTATAGGTGTATTCAATCCGCGTTTTCCCTGATTCTTTTTGCATTGCGATATATTATAGCGATGGCTGGTGGCAGCAACAGCCAGCCTCCGCTTAGAGGAAGAACGAGGAGAATAAGCATGGCCAGCAAGAGTAATGAATAGCCCAATGATCCAGGCAGAGCGTCATGAGCCTTTTCAACGTGATCGGCCAGAACGCCCAATCCGACCAATAAGAAACCGGAAAAAAGAAACCAGAAAGCAGCCATGCGCTCCGTATGACCACTAACTGAGTTCCATAGTCCAGCGTTGTAAATATCTTCCAGCTCACAACCAAAAAACAGCAGGGTGAGCAAAGCATGAATGATTCCTGTGATCATGAGGTATCTGCCGATCCAACGTGTCATGTGTTTGGTGTTTTACAAAATACAGTAAATCAATCCCTTGTGATTTTTGTTCCTCGCAGAGGTTCGCTGATGGTTTAGTTGAGGCTCGCTGAGTTGAATAGCCATGGGTGATAATCATATTCCTGTGAGTCAATGCTTTGGTTTGAAGGTTAAAGATGCTGCAGGTCATGCTTTTATTTTTGACGCGCCAAGCAAAGCATAGGCCAGGGAAACTAAAGATGTTGTTACAAAGATAAGGATTGCGACATAAAAGAAATGGGCGTCTGAAGTCCCTGCCAACAAATATCGGCTGCCTTCCAGCAGGTATGTTACCGGATTCGCCCATGAAACGGCCAGCAGCCATTGAGCCGTGATCAACTCCCTAGGTAAAAATGTGGTGCTCAAAAAAAGCAATGGGAAAACAATGTTGGTCACAATGGCTGCACGCTGATGTTTTCCGGTGCGAAGCATTATGCCGGCTGAAAACCCGCACAATGTCAGTGACCACAGCAAGGATAGCAGCATGACCCCAAGCACAGACAACCATCCGAACTGAAAGCCAACACCAAACAAAGCAGCTATTCCGATTAACAGCAGGGTGAAAAACAAGGATGACAAGGTGTCGGCAAACATAGGCGACACCACCAGAAGCCACCGGGGAGCCGGACTAAGGTAAAGTCTTTTAAAATATCCAGATTGCATGTCGGATTGAAGTGTTTGTATGGCCCCGGCCGATGAGCCTATGGCCAAAGATATGATGGCTATGGGAAAGACAAAGGCAAGATAGCCGCCGGAACCAAAGGCGTCCATTGAACCGATCCCTCCGATGCCGGCATTATACACAATTAGGAAAAACATACTCATGGCAAAGCCGGTCAATGGAGCAGTGGGTTGTTTCACGAGTTTGGTTACCCCCCTGTGAATTAAAATTATTCCGTTTGCATTCATCGCATGATATTTTAATTATGATATGGATAAGTCTGCTTTCATACTATCTGCAAATGCAAGGTAGCTCTCATCGAGTGACAGGCTACCTGCCGGATTGACCAGGTTTTTAAAGCAAGAAATGCTTCCCGCATATTTTATTTGGCCGTTGATAAGCAGGGCCATGGAGGAGGCATGTTTTTCAGCCTCTTCGAGGTACTGTGTGGTTAAAAATACGGTAACACCTTGCTCCCGGTTGAGCTGGGTGATTACTTCCCAGAATTTTGCCCTTGCATGGGGATCCATGCCGACAGTGGGTTCATCAAGGAAAAGCACACGGGGTCTGTGCATCAGGGCCAGTGCGCAATGCAGCCGCCGTTTATTGCCACCCGAGAGGCATTCTGCTTTCTTTTCTCTTTCATCCGAAAGCCTGAAAGTATGTATGAGTTCCGATGCTCTTTTCCTGGCAAGTGCTTTGTCCATTCCAAAAAGCCGGCCCTGAAAGACAAGCAGGTTTTCTGCTGTTTCAACCGGGTCAAGTTCGTTTTCCTGGGATGCAACGCCGATGACCTTCTGCAGAGACGCTGCATCCTTTTGAGGCTGAATGCCCGCAATGGAAAAACTGCCGGCATCAGTCTCAACGAGCGTTGTCAATATGCCTACCATGGTAGATTTCCCTGCTCCGTTAGGCCCCAACAAAGCAAAGCATTGTCCTTTTTCAATTTCGAGATTTACCCCTTTGAGAGCTTTCGTACCGTTGGCATAGGCCTTGACCAGGTTTGCAATCTGAATTTCTGCTGCCATGTTGATCGTTTTTGAATTTCGCAGCAAAAGTAGTTCGGGGGAGTAGAGAGGAATTGTAAAAAACAGACAAAAAGATTCGGTGTCTGATTAATGATAATCTGCTTCGAGATAGGATTTGCAATGCTTTTTTGCATATGCCGAGGGCGTATAACCACAAAACTGTTTGAAATCATGAATAAAATGTGCCTGGTCATAATAGCCACTATCATAAGCCAAACCGGTAAGGTGTGTATGCCTTCCTGTGCTGATGTTTGTCAATAATTCCTGAAATCGGATGAGCCGAATATATTGTTTGGGGGTTTTTCCCAGATAGTTTGCAGATTTTCGTTCAAGTGTTTTGCAGGTAACAGAAAGCTTATCTGCAAGATCCCTGGCAGCAATCTGTCCCTTATATGCTTTAATGATTTCAAGGAATCGCTGAATGAACAGCTCATCATGATTGGATACCGGGCAAAATATTTTTTTCAGAAAACCCTCTATGCAGTATACTTTATCCTCGATTGATTTTGACAGACATAGCTTTTCTTCCACTTCAAAGATCTCACGATGGAATATGTCACGCAAGCCTACGCGTTGGTTTTCTATTTCTGCCAGCGGAAAGTTAAAGAACTGCCGGGCCTTACCCGGGAAAAAACTTACGAAGACCACGCCCATCTCTCCACTGGTCGAAACGTCCATCCATGAGCCGTTTAATCCGCTGACGAATGACCGGGGTTGCCTGATCACCGAAGTGTCCGGATGAGATTCCACGAAGGGGTCTTTGTAATGAAGCATCAGCTGGATACTGTCAACGGGAATCACTCTCTCAGCAATGGCGGCATCTCCCACTTCCGACTCCATGAAGCAATAATGCCTGATGTAGGAGGACAGAAAGCCGGAAGGTTTGACCAGGTGAAAGTTCATGATGGATTTTGTCTTTAAATGCCTCAGGTAAAAGCGTTTGCCATGAACCAGATGGGTTCGACCGGCAGATATATCATGTGGCAAAATAAGTAAAATTCATACAATAAAAAAAGCACATGGCGCTCAGCTAATCTGGAGCGCATGTGCCATTATGTAACCGTTTCCGTTAACTAATAATATTGGTTAACGTGGGGCGTATAAGCAAACGACTATTTATCACCTGAGCAACAGCCTGAACTACTCGAGCCTGAATCACATCCTGATTCAGCCTCTTTACTCCCGCAGCTGCTGCCCGTAGCCTCAAGTTTTTCTGAGGTATAGCCCGCATCAGCGATTTTCTGATACACGTCATCGAGATCAACGGTTTCAGTGCAGTAAGTAAGGGAAAGCATGTTGGTTTCTACTGACCATTCTGCTTCAGACACACCTTCAATGTGGGCAGCCTGCTCGATGTTTGCCTTGCAACCACCACAGTTGCCGTTCACTTTAAACTCTACCGTTTTCATGTTTGCAGAAGCCATGGCCATCATTGGCAAAACCAATACTGCAACAAAAAGTAACTTTTTCATAATCTTTAGTTTTGTTTTGTTCCACATTTTTTGCTTGAATAACCAAACATTAACAAGCATAAAGGTACCTCAATCCATAATACCAAACAAGTCTTTATATAAAAATATATGATTATTTTAATGTTATTTAACACTCCGGTGATATATAAAGTCCTGCTCAGCTATGATCCATATAGTTATGCAAGGATGAACCATTGCATAAGAAGAATGTTTAATAGGAATAAAATGCGCATTGGTAAATTACTAACTGAAAAAAACAGGCAATGAAGAAACTCTTTGTGATCATTGGAATTTTAGCAGTCATTGTCGCTGCAGCATGGCTTGCTGGATCCCGAACCCAGTTTGATGTGCCCGAAGGGTACGAGCTTGGCGCTGACACCCCTCCTGACGTTGTCAGAAGCATTTACAACCCCATCTTCAAGGACACGGTCCACTTCAGAAGGTTTTCCCACGAAACCGGCGGCGAGTACACGCTCCTGGAGATCGACCTGGCGCCCGGAGGCGGCAATGCGATGCATTACCACAATCGCTTTACCGAGACATTCATTCCGGTTCAGGGAGAGCTGAGTGTGGACTTAGGTGGGGATTCATACCGGTTAGTCGCTGGTGAGCAGTTTACCGTGGAGAAGGGACAGGTTCACAGGTTTTATAACCCCGGCGAAGACTGGATCCGCTTCCAGGTAAGGATCGAGCCGGGAAGTGCGGGCTTTGAACGGTCGTTATACCTGCTTTACGGACTCACGCAGGATGGTTACGCCAACGAGGATGGCCTCCTGGATGAGTTTGCCCATACGGCAATATTCCTGAACCTCAGTGACACGCGGG
>PUOJ01000152.1 GCA_003552075.1 Bacteroidales bacterium | reverse complement strand
GGTTTCATCAACCCGGAACCGCTTCGAGAGCTGCTGGATGTCAGTCATGCTTTCAACGTAGACCTGAAGTCTTTTGACGATGCCATTTATCGTAAGTATGCCAGGGCAATGCTTGAACCTGTGCTGAACTCAATAAAAGCCATTGCTGAAGCAGGAAAGCATCTGGAGATCACTTTCCTTGTGGTCCCCGGGGTCAACGATGACCTTGATTGCTTCAAGGAAATGATCGGGTGGGTAGCCAAGAATGCAGGAAAAGAGGTGGTGTTGCACATCAACAGGTATTATCCGTCATGGAAGATGCAGCAGCCCCCGACATCCATCACCCTGATGCGCAACATGAAACATCTGGCCCTGGCTCATTTGCCGCATGTTTACCTTGGCAACGTTCCGGGTGAAGTATGAATGCATGATCAAATAAACAAACTGACATGATACAAAAGGACAACCAGATTCGTCCCGCGGCTGTAAAAGGGATGTTCTATCCGGCAAGCATGCAGGAGATCAGGATGATCATAGAGAAAGCTTTGGAAAAAGAAGTCAGCCAGATGAAGGCTTTTGAGGTTCGCGGCACAATCACTGGCGGGGTTGTGCCGCATGCCGGGATGGTCTATTGTGCACGGCAGGCTGTGCATTTTTTCGAACAATGCAGAAAGGCAGGTCTTGCACCGGACACGGTGGTCATTATACATCCTAACCACCGCGGTGTGGGACCGGCAGTTTCTGTCGACGGTCACCGGGCATGGGAGGCTCCCGAAGGCCATGTGCCCGTCGATGCAGAACTGGCTGAGGCCCTTGAGCTGCCAGAGTCCCCTGAAGCCCAGGCAGATGAGCATTCCGCAGAGGTGATGCTGCCTTACCTGCAATATTTTTTCAGTAACCCGTTCCGGGTACTGGCTGTAAATATGCGCGACCAGGACGTGCACCAGGCAAAAGCCTTGTCCCAAAAAATCCATGAGGCTGAAAATGTGTTGCGTAAAAAAGTCCTGGTGATCGCTTCCTCGGATTTTTCTCATTTTTTAAGTCCGGAGCGGTCGAAGGAGCTTGATGACCGGGTGTTAAAGGCTGTCATGGGAAAAGATCCCGTCAGTGTGGAAGAGGCCGTTCACCATCACCAGGTTTCTGTATGTGGCTTTGGCCCCATCATGGCCCTGATGGCCTATTCCGGATTGAAGGATCCCGGGTATGGTGTGTATATGCTGCGGCGGGGGCACTCAGGAGAAGTCAGACCTTCGCAGGAAGTGGTAAATTATGCAAGTATGTTGTTCACCATAAACACATGAACCGAGCCATGCCAAAATATTGACGCATACGAGCATGATTATGTCATGGCGAGCTCCATGTGCTGGAGTCGCTTGTCTTGTCTGCCGGCATTGCAACGGATACGCGCCTGGGAAACCTCGTCAGGATGTACGGCCTTGAAATGGACGACATCAGGAAGGTGGTTGAGCGCTATGGGGAATAACCCACGGGAACTCTATCGCTTATTAATTTAAGGGGTTGGCTAACATCTCCGCCCAGAACTTAATCCGGATGGTGAAGTCCAGTGGAGCTTCATTAACAGTGCCGTCAGCGTGCAGAACAAACCGGTGCGGCGGCTCGGCCGCCAGTTCACGTAAATGCTCCACACCCGCATTGTTAAGGTCCAGAACTGTTGGATTGTTTAGCAGCGCGTTCAGGTTATGCTCTCCAAGTGATGCCAATTCGACCGGTGACTCTCCGCCAGGATCAGATACCATAAGAGTCCCACCCGTCAAGGCTTGCTCCTCGCTTCCCTCATGTGCTGTAAGCCAAAACCTGACCTCCTGAATGTTCACCTCCTTGATCTTTTCGCCATATTCATCTATGAGGTCCTCCTCTGCTGCAAGATCAAACAGTTCCTGATGAGAAAACTCCTGCTCCTGCGTGTCCACCACAAAATCCTGCTGGAAGGTAAAGCTTTCTTCCACGTCAAGCAGATCCTCACATGAATAAAAAAGAAGGATCATGGCTAACAAGCCCAGTGCTGTAATAATCTGTTTGTTCATTTTTTTATGATCTTTAGTGTACAAACGCCCCAGGGGCACTCTTAACCTCAACCTTAACCTTAACCTTAACCTTAACCTCAACCTTAACCTTAACCTTAACCTTAACCTTAACCTTAACCTTAACCTCAACCTTAACCTCAACCTTAACCTTAACCTTAACCTTAACCTTAACCTCAACCTTAACCTCAACCTTAACCTCAACCTTAACCTTAACCTTAACCTTAACCTTAACCTTCTATCCTATAAAAATAACACTTATTTTGATTGCTTCCCTGCGATTGCAAAGAAAAACTTACTGGCTTGTGTATGAAAGTTTGCTGGCTGCTACGTAAAACCTACCAAATTGTCTGCAGAATTTTGTATCTTGTGACTTGCTGCCATGGCAGTAAATGATTCTTTTTGCATTTGAACCAGGAAGGTCATTTGATTGTCTCATTATAAATCACGTCATCATGATAAAAGGAAAAGTATTTTTAGGGCTGTTGGCCGGTTTTTCAGTAGGAACTATTCTTGGTGCGTTGTTTGCCGGGGGTAAAAAACCGAAGGACGAAAAAAAAGATCAGGAAAAACAGCGGGATGATGAGGATGAATTGTTTGTCAAATATTAATTTTGCCCTCTTTTATTATTTTGGATTATGAGGATACGTTATTTATTGGCGGCATGGGTTGTTGCTGCGCTTATGCTGTCCTGTGTGCCTGCTGAGCGGGATACGGATGACCCCATTGTCTCTGTAAGCATCATGCCTTTGCAATATTTTACTGACAGGCTTACCGGGGAAGCTGTGGATGTCAATGTGATGGTGCCACCAGGTGCCAGCCACGCCACCTATTCCCCGTCTACCAGCCAGCTGCAGAAGCTGTCTGATTCGCAACTCTATTTCAGGATCGGACACCTCGGTTATGAGGAAGCCTTTGTGCACCGGCTCAAGTCACTGAATCCCGATATGAAGGTGGTCAACCTTTCGGAAGATGTCCGGCTGATACGGGGTGAAGAAATTGATCATGGGGATCACGTCCATGAAGGAGGGATTGATCCACACATCTGGATGTCGCCAAAGGTCATGCTGGACAGGCTGCCGGCAATGACGGATGCCCTGGTGGAAGCCTATCCTGATCTTGAGGGGGATATCCTTGCCAACGCAGCAGATCTGCGCGCCGACATTGAAGACCTCGATAAGCGGCTACAAAAGTTAACCGCAGAATTGCAACAAAAAACATTTTTGATTTTTCATCCGGCTCTGACCTATATGGCCCGTGATTACGGGCTGCATCAGATCCCCATCGAGCGTCATGGCAAGGAGCCCTCGCCTGCCCTGCTTCGTCAGATCATTAGAGAAGCCCGGGAACACAATGCTTCGGTGATCTTTATTCAGCAGGAATTTGACATGCGCAGCGCTGAACTGGTAGGTGCCGAAGCGGATGTGAAGCTGGTGCAGATCAACCCGCTGGCATATGACTGGATCGGAAGCGTCAACCACATTATGGATGTTTTTGCAGAACATATGGCCATGCCCACGGATTGATAAACAGGGGGTGGTTGGAGGTCGCTGCGCACTGGGCTTGCATGGGTTTAAAGTTTCAAGATGCCAGAGGCATTTACAAAATCCACCCAGAAGTATAAATCGTTTTCACAGATGCACAAAAGCACCTCAGGTAACCAAAAACTTTCGAAGTCAAACCCTTTTGATCGTTTTGCTTTTTGACAACCATATCTCCATGAAAGAGCCTTTGGTCCATCTGGAATCTGCTACCACCGGGTATCATGCATCCACGGTCCTGCGACATGTGGACTTTAAGGTGTATCCTGAGGACTTCATTGGCATTATCGGACCCAATGGTGGTGGAAAAACCACGCTGATCAAGCTGATTCTGGGCTTGCAGCCGCTTTTTTCCGGGAAACTGCATTTCCCTGTCGGGCGACCGCGGATGGGTTATTTGCCGCAAGCCTCGCAGGTCGACCGGTCATTCCCCATCACCGTCAAGGCGCTGGTGAGTTCCGGGATGAAAACCCGCAAGGCCTGGGTGCCTTTTTTGTCCGCATCCCAAAAGAAAAGATTGGAACGCATGCTTGACGAGGCCGGTCTTACCGGGTATGCCGCCAGGCCCATTGGCGAGCTGAGTGGCGGACAGCTGCAGAAAGCCCTGTTATGCCGTGCCCTGATTGATGACCCCCAGCTCCTGATCCTGGATGAACCCAACACGCATGTGGACAAACAATTTGAGCAGGAACTCTACCACTGGCTCCGGCAACTGAACAAGAACATGGCCATTCTTCTGGTTTCGCATGATATCGGCACCATTTCACCCATGATCAAATCCATCGCCTGTGTGAATGAAACCCTGCATTACCATCCTTCCAACCAGCTTTCTGAAGAGGTGCTCAAAGTGTATAACTGCCCGGTGGATGTGATTGCCCATGGTCCGGTGCCACACCGTGTGTTAAAATCACATGACCATGAGTGATTTTTTTTCGATATTCCATTACCAGTTCTTTCAGCACGCCCTTGCTGCCGCCGTGCTCACTTCTGTGATAGCAGCCATGGTCGGCACCTACATCGTATCCCGAAAGATCGTGTTTATAGGCGGCGGGATTACCCATGCCTCCTTTGGCGGAATCGGATTGGCTTACTATATGGGATTAAACCCCTTTGCCGGTGCTGCCGTCTTTGGCATCCTGACAGCCCTGGGTATTGAGTGGATCAGTGATAAGGGAAAGGTGCGCGAAGACAGCGCCATTGCCATCCTCTGGTCACTGGGTATGGCCGTGGGTATCATCTTTGTCTTTATGACCCCGGGCTATACCCCAAACCTGATGAGCTTTCTTTTCGGGAATATTCTTACTGTTAGCCTTGCAGACATCCGTGTTTTGCTGATTTATGCCATCCTGCTGATCCTGTTGTTCGGCATCTTTTACCGCCCAATCCTATATACTGCCTTTGATCCTGAATTTGCCCGCACAAAAGGCATTCCAGTGGCACGTTACCGCTATATGATGTCTGTGGTTATGGCCCTTGCGATTGTGCTAAGCATCCGTACGGTGGGTATCATTTTGGTGTTAAGCGTTTTCACCATTCCACAGATCACCGCCATGCTCTTTACGCGCAACTTTTTCCTGGTGATGCCTCTGGCAGCCCTATGGGGTATTACCGGGTCCATTGCAGGCATCCTGATGGCCTATATGCTGGATATCCCTACCAGTGCCGCCATTATCTTTTTCCTGACCATGCAGTTTCTGATGTTCAAAGGCATCATCCTCATCAGAAACAGCATCCTGAGAAAAAGCCGATAACTTTTACATACCATGACGGAACGGATGATCCACATCATGCAGGGCACCCATTGGTCAACCAGCATGTAAAATTCAAATAAAACATGTAGCGTTCACACCTATTGAACCATTTTTTTATCTTGCTGTTTCACTAAAAAACAAATAGCCATGCGTAAAATACTCACAACTCTGTTCAGCCTTTTCCTTGCGGGATTTGCACTTGCACAGGTACCCACCCATTTGCCTGACCGGAACGGTGATCCGGTATACTTTTTTGAATCCTGGGAAAACATTGTATTCTATATCATTATTCCCCTACTGATCATTGTATTGTATGTTATATGGCGAAGACAAAAGAAAAGAGAAGAGGAAAACGAAAAATAAACATCAACGAATGACACCACATATTGTAGCTATACGGGATATTGTTCATATCACACACGATACGCTAAAAGTAACCACCGACAAGCCATCCGGATTTTTATTCCGGCCGGGACAGGCCACGGAAGTAGCCATCAATACAGATGCTTACAGGACGCAAAAACAACCATTCACCATTACTTCGACCCCCGATGATCCTTACCTGGAGTTTATTATCAAGGTATATCCGGAACATGAAGGCATGACAAAAAAGCTGGCTGACCTTCAGCCCGGAGACGAGCTTGTTGTGGAAGGTGTTTTTGGTAACATTGCCTATAAAGGTGAGGGCGTTTTCATTGCAGGAGGCTCAGGTGTGACTCCCTTCGTGTCAATCCTGCGGGATCTCAAAAAAAAGAAGCTCGTTGCGGAAAACCGGCTGATCTTTGCCAACAAGACCCGACGGGACATCCTGCTGGAAGAAGAGCTTGGCAACATGCTTGGAGATGCCCTGATAAACGTACTTTCTGCAGAACAGGTGGAAGGTTTGGCACACGGAAGGATTGATGAAGTCTTTCTGAAGGCGCATGTCAATGGCAGCAGGAAGTATTATTATCTCTGTGGCCCGCCCGCCATGATGGAAAGCGTGGAATCGGACCTTCGCAGGCTCGGCGTTGAAGGTGCCCAAATCGTCAGGGAATCCTGGTAGCAGGCTTGACTCAGGTGTTCGCCATTCAAAGCTTTACGGGTTGTTTGTGAAAGCGCTGTGCATAGCGTTTTTCAGGGGGTGTGATGGTTCGGTGTTTTGTCTTTTGCATTGCCCGTACCACTGACAAAAGCCCCGGTCTTGCTGGGGTGCTGGAGGCTAAGGCACTTCAGTGTTTTCTTTCAGAATTCTGCGTACTGTTATTCTACCTGTTAATTTATGTACATTTGTAAGAAGCATACATCTTTGGATAATAGGCTTGGAACGGGCTTACACAGAGCTAGTTTTGAATAATCAGCAGGAATAGTCATACAGATGAACAAACGAAAAAGAATTCTGGTCACCGGCGGGGCAGGCTTCATCGGATCGCATCTTTGCGAGATGCTGTTGAAACAGGGCCACGACGTCCTGTGCCTCGATAATTTTTTTACCGGCAGCAAAGACAATGTCATTCACTTGATGGACGACCACCGGTTTGAAGTCATCAGGCATGACATTACCAGGGAGATTTTCCTGGAAGTCGATGAGATCTATAATCTGGCCTGTCCGGCTTCCCCTGTTCATTACCAGTATAACCCCATAAAAACAGTAAAGACCAATGTGATGGGGGCCATAAACATGCTGGGTATGGCTAAGCGTGTAAAAGCCAAGGTTTTGCAGGCCTCTACCAGCGAAGTGTACGGAGACCCGCAGCAACATCCTCAACCTGAAGACTACTGGGGCAATGTGAATCCAGTTGGGAGACGCTCTTGCTATGATGAGGGGAAAAGATGTGCTGAAACGCTCTTTATGGACTATCATACCCAAAACGGGGTGGTGATTAAGATTCTGCGCATCTTTAACACCTATGGTCCAAGGATGCAGCCTGATGACGGACGGGTCGTGTCTAACTTCATTATCCAGGCCCTGCAAAACAAAGACATTACCATTTACGGGGATGGCAGCCAGACCAGGAGTTTTCAGTATGTGGATGACCTCTTGCTGGGCATGACCGGTTTTATGGGCACGCCTGATGACATTACTGGTCCGCTCAATATGGGGAATGCACACGAATTCAGCATCAAGGAGCTGGCCGAAATGGTAATCGACATGACCAATTCGCGCTCGCAGATTACCTATATGCCGCTGCCCGAAAATGACCCCGTACAACGCAGACCTGACACGGCTTATGCCCGTGAGCTGCTGGACTGGCAGGCTCAGGTACCCCTAAGAGAAGGCCTCGTACCAACCATTGCATATTTTGAAAATTTGTTGCGCCGGTGAATTATTGGGAGGAAGATACGGACCGTTGCCCAAAAGCCTGCAGGTATTTGTCAACGTATTGATCTTTGTGCTTTGAACGATACTGCATGATGTAGCGGGGGTGTTCAAGGGGTATCAGCCTTTCAAAAAAGCCTTCTTTTTGGTTGAGTTGCGTGAGGTATTTGTAGTTTTTACCACTACCCATTACAAAGGCCACATCAGTGTATATACCCTTTGCAATATGCGCCCTGACCGACCTGGCCATAAAAGGTTCTACGGCTTCCTGAAGCGATTTGTTGTCGTAATAGTTAAAATTTACCTCTTTCCCATTCTTGTTGGTGATGACAAAGCCAAGCGGGCATGGTGAATTGATGTAGAAATCCTTGTAAAATGCCACCACACCCCCGTAAGCTTCGATCATCTCATACACAAATACAGATGAAGGCTCATGGGTGTGTATCCCGTCAATGGACAGGCCGCATTTTTCTGCAAGCCTTTTGGTGTCGGTGAAGGGAACCCCGGTAACACCTGCTCCGAAACGTCCGGGGTTGATACCCAGGATGATATGGCGTTTTCGGTTGTCGTTGTAAAACTTCCGGTAAAAGGCAGATGATATAGACCGGGCCTCAGGGTTTTCGGCAAATGGGTTCATGACCCGGATGCCTTTTGGCAGCCTGGCGTCAAGATGCAGATTTTTGTTAAAAGCGATTACCCTGTCGGCGAAGGTTTCCATTGTCATGGTGCGCATTATGTGAAGTTGCAAATAAACACTTTTTTCCACAAATGCGCATAAAAGGGCTCCACAAATACCCCCTTCAAGCCCTTTTACTCCGTTCTCAGGCTATCCATCGGGTTTGCCCTGGCTGCGCTTAGCGACTGATACAGCATGGCCAGGCCTCCAATCACGGCTGCAATCAGCACGGCTGCTGCAAAAAGCCACCAGTGTTCCAGCAGGTTGATCTGGTAAGCGAAGTTTTGCTGCCAGCTGTCAACGACCCAGTATGCCAGGGGCAATGCCACGACGGCGCCGGCGATGAGCCAGCGTGCCAGTTCTTTCGTCAGGCTGGTTACCACGCTAAAGGTTGATGCCCCAAAGGTTTTGCGGATGCCGATCTCTTTTACTTTCTGGGATACCGTGAAAGAGGTGAGGGCAAAAAGGCCCATGAAGGAAATGATGATGGCCAGAATCGCTGCGGCGGTGACCATGTTGCTGATGCGTTCCTCGCGCCGGTACATCTGTTCAAACAGGCTGTCGATGAATACGTAATCAAACACGTAATTGGGATCCGCCGACTCGAATGTGTTTTGCACATGGTCCATCACCTCCCTGGTGCTTCCGGGTTCCATCCTGATGCTTATGTAGCTGAACCAGGGGGAATACATGGTAAAGGCCAGTGGCTCCAGCTGGTGGTGCAGGGACTGAAAATGGAAGTCGGACACGACGCCGATGATGCGGCAGGGTTGCTGCCAAACCACGATGTCGGTGCCAATGGGATCTTCCAGGCCAAGCTCTTTCACTGCGCGCTCATTCACAATCACCGAAGCACTGTCTGTTCGCATCTGCGGATCAAAATCGCGACCTGCCACCAGCTGCATCCCATAGGTTTCGAGGTAGTGGTGCTGGATGCGGTTTTCGTGGATCATGATGGTTTGATCCGGGGAGTCCTCCCGTCTGTGTGCAGTTTGTACGGATCGCTGGCGGCCGGGAATGCTCTGAGAAGCAGTTACTTGCCGGATTTGCGGATGCTGCAGCAATTCAGCCCTGATGCTTTCATAGCTTCCGCGAATACCCGAAGTGAGGTTGGTGACAGATATCACGTGCTCGCGTTCAAAGCCGGGGTCTTTATACTTCATATCAGATACCTGCTTATGCAGC
>PUOJ01000180.1 GCA_003552075.1 Bacteroidales bacterium | reverse complement strand
TTACGTACCTTTGTAGGAATAAAAAATTTTTTTTGCAAAAAACGATTGCAATGACACGCGATTTATCTTCCAATCATACGATTAAAATAGGTATCAGCCATGGTGATGTGAACGGGATCAGCTATGAGCTCATCATGAAGACCCTGTTTGACTCACGCATGCTCGATTTTTTTACCCCTGTGATATACGGATCCTCCAAGGTGGCCAGTTATCACAAGAAGATCCTGGGTGTCCATGACTTTAACTTCCATGTGATCCGGTCGGTAGATCAGGCTGTGCCCGGCAAGGCCAATCTGGTCAACATCTTTCATGAAGAGATCAAGATCGATTTGGGCCAGACCACAAATGTGGCAGGGCGGGCTGCATTCCACTCGCTCGAACAAGCCACCGATGACCTTGCTGCAGGGCATATCGACGCCCTTGTCACCGCGCCGATCAACAAACAAAACATCCAGAGCAAGGATTTTGACTTTCCGGGTCATACAGAATACCTGACCAAGAAGTTCGGTGCCACGGAAAGCCTCATGCTGATGGTCAGCAACGAAACCCGCATCGGGGTCATCACCGGCCATATCCCGCTGCGCGACGTGCCTTCCCGGATCAGCCGCGAAGGCATCCTGAAGAAAGTGCAGATCCTGAATGCCTCCCTGCAGCGCGACTTTGGCATCAGCAAACCCAGGATCGCACTGCTGGGTCTGAACCCGCACGCCGGTGACAAAGGGGTGATTGGTGTGGAAGAGCAGGATATCATCATCCCCGCGATCAAGCAGGCTTTTGATGAAGGCATCCTGGTTTTTGGTCCCTATCCTGCAGACGGCTTCTTCGGATCGGCGTCTTTCAACAACTTCGATGGCATCCTGACCATGTACCACGACCAGGGGCTGATCCCATTTAAAACCCTGTCGTTTAAGAGCGGGGTGAACTACACGGCGGGACTGCCGGTAGTGCGTACTTCACCCGCCCATGGCACGGCCTTTGACATGGCTGGCAAAAACATTGCCTCTCCGGATGCTTTCCGGGAATCGGTCTACCTGGCCATCGATGTCGTCAAAAACCGGAAGATGTATGAGGAGATCACGGCGGACCCCCTGGATGTGGCACAGGAGCAGGACGATAACGACAATTAAGCCCATATGATGCGCAAGGACGATTTGCCTGGCAATCAAAACAGGTCTTATGCCCTGTCTGAGGTCGCCGGGATCACAGGCGGCCAGCTGACCGGACATGCCAGTGCCATGGTCCGTTTCTTGCTGATTGACAGCAGAAGGCTGTTGTTGCCTGCCGAAAGCTTATTTTTTGCGCTGCGCAGCAAGCAGGATGATGGCCACCGATACATTGCCGAGCTCATCCAAAAGGGGGTGCGCGCCTTTGTGGTGGATCATGTGCCGGATGCCGTGGCGTCATTCCGGGAGGCATCTTTCATTGTGGTGGACGACGTAATGGAGGCCCTGCAAAAGCTGGCTGCTTTCCATCGTTCCAGGCACGCCATTCCTGTGCTGGCGATCACCGGGAGCAACGGAAAAACGGTTGTCAAGGAATGGATCTTCCAGGCGCTGTGCGACCAGCACTACATGGTGCGTAACCCCAAAAGCTATAATTCGCAGATTGGCGTACCGCTTTCGGTATGGCTGATGCATGACCACCACGACCTTGCCGTGTTTGAAGCCGGGATATCCCAGCCAGGTGAGATGGAACGACTTGCTGCCGTGCTGCAGCCGGATATTGGTCTCTTCACCAATATCGGACCAGCGCACGATGAAGGATTTGCTTCTCGCAAGGAAAAAATTCAGGAAAAACTGAAGCTCTTTGCGCATTGCCGCACACTGATCTGCTGCAGTGATCATCAAGATGTGGCCGCAGAGATCAGCCTGTGGCAGCAAGCGCACCCGGATGTGCGCCTCTTTACCTGGGGCAGCTCCCCCGAAAACGACATACAGCTTGTCCAACAAGACATGGTGGAGGGCAACACCTATGTTTCTGTGGTATATCAGGATGAGAAGCAGATGTTGTGCCTGCCATTCCAGGATAAAGCTTCCGTGGAAAATGCCATGCATGCGGTCGCCTTCATGCATTATATTGGCCTTGATGATGCTTCCATCATCAAGGCGGTGAGCAATGTGCAGCCGGTTTCGATGCGCCTGGAAATGAAAGAGGGGATCAATAACAGCCTCATCGTAAACGACAGCTACAATGCCGACCTTCACAGTTTGACCATCGCATTGGACTTCCTGCAAAGCCAGGCACATGGAAGGAAGAAATTCCTGATCCTGTCTGATATTTTGCAGAGCGGGATGTCGCCGCAAGCGCTCTACGCAGAGGTGGCTGCCCTGGTGCGGTCCAAGCAGGTAGACCGGCTGGCAGGCATCGGTCCTGAAATACAAAACCATGCATCGCTATTTGATGTGCCAGCCACCTTTTATTCATCTACAGGCGACTTTATTGATAAAACGGATTTTCAGCAATTCCGCAATGAGGCCATTTTGCTCAAAGGGGCGAGGCCCTTCGGCTTTGAACACATCAGCAACATCCTGCAGCAAAAAGACCATGAAACCATCCTGGAGATTGACCTGGATGCCCTGGCCCATAACCTGAGCCTCTACAAATCCATCCTGAAGCCGGGGGTGAAGCTGATGGGCATCGTCAAGGCCTTTTCTTATGGGAGTGGCAGCGTGGAGGTGGGCCGCATGCTGCAATACTACAATGCCGACTACCTCGCTGTGGCCTATGCCGATGAAGGCAAGGAGCTGCGTAAAGGGGGCGTGCAGATTCCCTTGGTGGTCATGAACCCGGAGGTACGTACGTTTGACACGCTGTTTGATTATGACCTTGAACCGGAGATCTATGGCTTCCCTTTGCTCCACCGCTTTTTAAAGGCCACACGGGCATATGCGGAGGACGGCCAGCAGGATACTCCCAAGCAGTTTTCCGTGCACCTGAAGCTGGATACCGGGATGCACCGCCTGGGATTTCAGATGGCACAACTGGATGAGCTCCTGGGGATCCTTCGGGAGAACCCACACATCCATGTGGCCTCTGTGTTCAGCCACCTGGCCGCCAGTGAAGATCCCGCCCATGATGCGTTTACCCGAAACCAGATCCGGTGTTATGAAGAAGCCACCGAAAAAATCAGGGAGGCCCTGGGCTATGATTTCATCCGGCATATTTGCAATTCTGCCGCCGTGTCGCGCTTCCCGGAAGCCCATTACGACATGGTGCGGGTCGGCATAGGCCTGTATGGCGTATCAGGTGATAAGGAGCTTGCGCCCCTGCTGAAAAATGTCAGCACGTTCCGGTCGGTGGTTTCCCAGGTCAAGCAGGTCGCTGCTGGTGACACCGTGGGTTACGGCAGGGCCGGGGTGGCCGACAAGGAGATGACCCTGGCGATTGTGCCGGTGGGTTACGCCGACGGACTGAACCGCCAATTGGGCCGGGGACGCGGCCAGCTGATCATTGGCGGGCAGCGCGTGCCCATTGTGGGAAACATCAGCATGGACATGTGTGCCATCGATGTTACGGGACTGGAGGTTTCCGAAGGGGATGCGGTCATCATCTTCGGTGAGGAGTTGCCGGTAACGGAAGTGGCCGAGGTGTTGGGAACCATTCCTTATGAAGTGTTTACCGCGGTCTCGCAACGGGTTAAGCGGATTTATTACCAGGAATAGGGGGCAAGAAGTAAGCAGTAAGAAGTAAGCAGTAGGCAGCAGTTGTCTCGTTGTGAGCTGGAGAGAGATAATGTGCCTGGAAATAAAAGTATTAGGTGTGGATTATGTGCGTTTTATCCATTGATCCAATTGGAGAGCATTTGTCTTCCTGTGGGTGTCATCACGCTCTCGGGGTGGAACTGTACGCCTTTCACATCGAGGTTTTTATGACTGATGGCCATGATGAGGCCTTTTTCATCCATGGCCGTCACGCGCAGGTCTGCGGGCAGGCTGCCGGGTTCAATCACCCACGAATGGTACCTTCCGGTGTCGAAACGTACGGGGCATCCCCGGAATAAGGGTTCGCTTCTGTCGGTGATCCTGGTGCGGATGGCTGTGCCGTGCAGGACTTCGGGCAGGTTCATCAGCTTTCCGCCAAATACTTCACCGATGGCCTGGTGACCAAGACACACGCCCAGGATGCTTTTCTGTCCGGATAGCACGCGAATCAATTCGCAAGAGATGCCTGCATCTTTTGGGAGTCCGGGCCCTGGCGAGATGATGAGCTTATCATATTGCGCCGCTTCACGGGTGGTGACGGCGTCGTTACGAAGCACTCTGATCCTGCCTTTGGCGGGCATCACAGCCTCGACAAGATGATACAGGTTGTAGGTGAAAGAGTCGTAATTGTCAATGATGAGGATATGCATCTCTGGTAACGGGCTGTCTGTTTGGCAAAAATACGTAATTTTGGATGCAATCCGGGATCAAGTTGAGAGTTGGCTGCTTTTGACCTTTAGACATTTTTACATGTTAATCATTGGGGGTGTAATCAGCAGGGCGCACCCTCATCCACACATCAATAATCACTACAAAAATTAGGCGAATATGAAAGAGATCATCAAGACAGACAAGGCGGCACAGCCTGTAGGCCCATACAACCAGGCGATCAAGGTGAATGGCATTCTTTATGTTTCCGGGCAGATCCCGCTGGATCCCAAGACCGGGGAACTTGTCCAGGGCGACGTGCAGGAACAGACCAGGATGGTCATGAAAAACATTGGTGCGATTCTGGAAGCCGCGGGAATGGATTTTACCCACGTGATCAAATGCAGCATTTTCATTAGCGACATGCACGATTTTCCGAAGATCAATGAGGTGTATGCGTCCTATTTTGAAGGCGAACCACCTGCGCGGGAAACGGTCCAGGTGGGCGCACTGCCAAAGTTTGTGGACGTGGAGATCAGCTGCATTGCCGGGTAAAGGACTGTGTCCCTTGTGCCATTAACTTTTGCATTGCAGGCTAAAGGCCTGTGATTTTTGCGCCATTGACATGGCAATCCGTTTTAGTGTCCGGCTGCTGGTTATTCTTGCCAGCCTCCTGGGGGAGGTGGCAGGGATGACCGGCAGCCGGATCTTTTTTGGTTTTGTATAACCGGAATGAAGCCATATGCAACTTGCTGGTGTTAAAAATAGGGATAAAAAAATAACAAATAAAACATAAAAAATAACAAATAAAACGTATATTTGAGGGAAAATTCCCGCTTATGCTTGTCAAAACTTTTGGTAGTACCGTTCAGGGTGTGCATGCGACCATTGTAACGGTGGAAACCGCTGTGGCTCCTGGGGTCAATTTTTTTATGGTGGGATTGCCTGACAGTGCCGTCAAGGAAAGTCACCACCGGATCGAAGCAGCGCTTAAGCATCATGGATACCGGATCCCCGGGAAGCGCATTGTGGTGAACATGGCCCCTGCCAATATCCGGAAGGAGGGATCTTCGTATGACCTGGCTATTGCCATTGGCATACTGGCAGCAACCGGGCAGATTTCGCCGGCCAGGGTCGGCCGGTATATGATCATGGGCGAGGTGTCGCTCGACGGGGGCTTGCAGCCTGTGCGGGGTGCTTTGCCCATCGCAGTCAAGGCGCGTGAAGCCGGTTTCGAGGGGTTCATACTTCCGGAGGCAAATGCCCGCGAGGCGGCTGTGGTCAATCAGCTGAAGGTGTATGGCGTAAAAAACATCCGCCAGGTGATCGATTTTTTTAATGGAAATGCGACCTTGACGCCTGTCACCGTCGACACCCGGGCTGATTTTTTTGCTCGCGTGGATCAGATTGATGTCGACTTTTCCGATGTCAAAGGCCAGGAAAACATCAAACGGGCCATGGAGGTGGCTGCGGCTGGGGGCCATAACATCCTGCTTATCGGCAGCCCGGGTTCGGGAAAGACGATGATCGCCAGGCGTTTGCCTGGGATATTGCCTCCGCCTACACTGCAGGAAGCGCTTGAGACCACCAAGATCTACAGTGTAGCAGGGAAACTGCAGGATAACAGCTCGCTTTTGGCGGTCAGGCCCTTCAGAAACCCCCACCATACGGTGAGCGACATTGCCCTGGTGGGAGGTGGTACCTATCCCATGCCCGGAGAGATTTCCCTTGCCCACAATGGCGTGTTGTTCCTGGATGAGTTGCCGGAGTTTAAGCGCTCGGTGCTGGAGGTGTTACGTCAGCCGCTGGAGGATCGCGTGATGACCGTCAACAGGGCACGTTTCTCTGTTTCCTATCCGGCCGGATTTATGCTCGTGGCCTCTATGAACCCTTGCCCCTGTGGGTACTATAACCATCCCGAAAAAGATTGTGCTTGCGGCTCAAACAATGTGCAAAAATACCTCCACCGCATTTCCGGACCATTGCTCGACCGCATCGACATCCACATTGAAGTGACCCCCGTTCCTTTTGAAGAGATGAACGCCCATAAACCCGCTGAATCGAGCAGGAAGATCCGGGAGCGTGTCATCCGTGCACGCCAGCGGCAATCAGAGCGGTATGCCGCAGATAAGGGCACCTACTGCAATGCCCAGATGAAAAACAAACACCTCCGCGAAGCCTGCAGCATTTCCTCTGCCGGGTCCCTGCTGCTGAAAACCGCCATGGAAAAGCTGGATCTTTCTGCCCGCGCCTATGACCGGATCCTTAAAGTGGCGCGCACCATCGCTGACATTGACCACAGCGATGACATTCAGGTAGAACACCTGGCCGAAGCCATTCATTACCGCAGCCTCGATCGAAGCAGCTGGGCGCTGGGGTGAGAAGGAAGGACGAAAGGAGGAAAGGACAAAAGGACAAAAAGACAAAAGAAGATCTGCGTATTTTCTTATTTTTGTTTATTCATTTTGTCATTTCGTCCTTTCGTCATTTTGTCCTTTAAAAAAACAGAACCATGAGCAAAGTACTGATCATTGGAGCCGGAGGTGTGGGCAACGTGGTTGCCCGCAAGTGTGCACGTTTACCGGAAGTGTTTTCCGACATTATGCTGGCCAGCCGCACCCTGGAAAAATGTGAGCAGATTGCGCGTGCCGTGGGTGGTGACCGCATCAAGACCGCCCAGGTAGATGCCGACAATGTGCCCGAGCTGGTGCACCTCATCAACAAGTTCAAACCCGACATGGTGGTCAATGTGGCTTTGCCCTACCAGGATCTTACCATCATGGATGCCTGCCTGGAAACCAGGACCCATTACCTGGATACAGCCAACTATGAGCCCCGTGACGTGGCCAAGTTCGAGTACAGCTGGCAGTGGGCGTACCATGACAGGTATAAGGAAGCTGGCATCATGGCCATCCTTGGTTGTGGTTTCGACCCCGGGGTGACCGGCGTGTTTACCGCATATGCGGCCAAACATTATTTTGATGAAATCCATACGCTGGATATCGTGGATTGCAACGCCGGCGACCATGGCAAAGCATTTGCCACCAACTTTAACCCGGAGATCAACATCCGGGAGATCACTCAGAAAGGGCGCTATTGGGAGGATGGCAAATGGGTGGAAACCAACCCTCTTGAGATACATAAGCCCATCGAATATCCGGAAATCGGGCCGCGTGAATCTTACCTGCTGTACCACGAAGAGCTGGAGTCGCTGGTGAAAAACTTCCCCTCCCTAAAGCGGGCGCGCTTCTGGATGACCTTTGGCGATCAGTACATCAACTTTCTCAATGTATTGCAGGAAGTCGGGATGACCAGCATCAAGCCCATCAACTTCAAGGGGGTAGACATCGTGCCCCTGGAGTTTCTCAAGGCCGTGCTGCCTGAGCCATCCTCCCTTGGCGAAGGATATAAGGGCATGACCAGCATCGGCTGCCAGATCAAAGGGGTTAAGGATGGCAAGGAGCGCACCTATTATGTCTGGAACAACTGTGATCACGCCGCCGCTTACCGGGATGTGCAGGCACAGGCGGTGAGCTATACCACCGGTGTGCCCGCCATGATCGGTGCCATGATGGCACTTACCGGCAAATGGTCGGGAGAGGGCGTCTTCAACGTGGAAGAATTTGACCCGGATCCCTTCATGGCCAAGCTCCCTGAGTTTGGGTTGCCGTGGCATGAGCAAGTGGATATTCCGCTGCCGGTGGAGAAGTGATGTATTTGGGAAGTGGGAAGTAAGAAGTAAGAAGTAAAAAGTAGGAAGTAAAAAGTAAGAAGTAGAAAGAAATTAACCCAAATCCATGAACCCTGATCAGATCCCTTCCCCCTGTTTTGTGCTGAAGGAGGAGTTGCTGGACATCAACCTGCAGATCCTTGACCTTGTGCAGCAGGAGGCGGGTGTGGACATCATCTGCGCCCTGAAGGGCTATGCCATGTGGAGCACCTTCCCGCAGATCAGGGAATACCTGAAAGGGGCCACTGCCAGCTCGCTGCACGAAGCCCGGCTGATCTTTGAAGAGATGGGGTGCAAGGCCCACACGTATGCGCCCGTATTCGATGCCTTAGAGATGGAGGAGATCCTCCGCTACAGCAGCCACACCTCCTTTAACTCCCTGGCGCAGTACGAGCGCTATGTGGATCAGGTGCTAGCCCATCCCGAAAGAGTGTCGGTGGGTCTGCGGATCAACCCGGAATATTCAGAAGTGGACACGGAGCTCTACAATCCTGCGACGCCCGGTTCGAGGCTGGGCATTACGCGCGACAAGCTTGGCGACACCCTCCCGGAAGGCGTCGATGGTTTGCATTTTCACGTGCTGTGTGAAAACGACAGCTTTGTACTGGAGCGCACCCTGCAGCGTGTGGAAGAGGCCTTTGGGCCACTGATCAGGCAATGCAAATGGTTCAACATGGGCGGCGGCCACCACATCACCCGCAAGGATTATGACGTGCAACACCTGGTTCAGCTGCTGAGGGCGTTTAAAGCCCGGTATCCAAACCTGGAAAAGGTAATCCTGGAACCCGGAGAGGCCGTAGGCTGGCAAACCGGATTCCTGGTATCCACCGTGCAGGATATCGTGGAAAACCAGGGCATACACATCGCCATGCTGGATGTCAGCTTTGCTGCCCACATGCCCGATTGTCTTGAGATGCCCTATAAACCGCAGATCCTCGATGCCACCGATGCCCGGCCCGGCAAGCCGGTTTACCGCATGGGCGGCGGGACATGCCTTGCGGGCGACTATATGGGAATGGGTGATTATTCCTTTGAGAAGCCACTCAAGCCCGGCGATAAGGTCATCTTCGACGACATGATCCATTACACCATGGTGAAAACCACCTTCTTCAATGGCGTCAAGCACCCCTCGATTGGCATCATTCGAAGGGATGGCCGCTTTGATCTGCTCAGGGTGTTCGGATACGAAGATTACAAGGGCAAGCTATCCTGAAATTAGATGAAAGGCGCAGGGCTGGGGCTGATTGCAAAAGGCAAGCCATTCATAAGGCAAGCCAGGCCACCAGAGAAGCCATTCAAGCAGCGAGCTATTCCTCCAGCTGATAGGTCTCCTGCCTGTCCTTTTCAGCCCGCTGTTTCCTGCGATCCCGGTATAGCGACCACAGCCAGCTGCTCAAAAAGCCCAGCAGGAAAATCACGGGATAGACCAAAAAGCCATACCCTTTGATCTCCAGCCATAGAAAGGTAAAGGTCACCTTGTCCCAGTTCTGGATGATAAATATTAGGATTACCAGGGCAATCAGGCCGTTGACTACCCAAAAGAGGATGCTTCTTTTTTTCTGTTCCATGGCAAGTGGTTTTT
>PUOJ01000193.1 GCA_003552075.1 Bacteroidales bacterium | reverse complement strand
GTGGGCGCTACTAGATTCGAACTAGTGACCCCCTGCTTGTAAGGCAGGTGCTCTGAACCAACTGAGCTAAGCGCCCGGGATATCTCCCTTTTTGGTGGGTGCAAATATACTGCCTTTTTTTAATCCCGCAAGGATTTTTTGAAAACAAGGGAAAAAAATTTCACGCTGCTTGCAGCTGAGTGAACCCGCTGACTGAAGGCAAGGGTCATGGGCCTGCTGAACATTCTCCGGATCAAGTTGTTTAAAACGACAGTATGAACCAACACTAAAAACCTATGAAAACTGCAGAAACTATTATTACCTACGTATTTGGCCTGGTGTACCTGATCTTTGGACTCAATTTCTTTTTTGGCTTCATCCCTTTGCCTGAGTTGGAGGGCCGGGCAGCTGAATTTATGGGAGCAGTCGCTGGCAGCGGGTTTATGGTCAGCGTGAAAATCGTTGAAATTGTCGTGGCCCTGATGTTGCTGCTGAACATCAAGCGACCGCTTGCCTGGTTGCTGATCCTGCCTGTATCGGTCAACATCATGATGTATGACGTGTTCCTGATGGGAACAGTTACGCCTCCCGCAGCACTCGTATTCATCCTGAACTGGTTCATGGTTTACCGGATGCGTGAGAACTATAGCTGCCTGTTTAAATAATGCAGGTTTAATCAGACTTAAAATATCCATTGCCAGCACCATGAGCTGGCCATGTCCTAAAAAAAGACCCTGTATGATGATCAACATACAGGGTTTTTTTTAGGGTCTTTATATTACAGGGTCCTGGGGTTATTTAGGAATGATGCTGTTAGCGTGTGATGGTTATATAGTTTAGCAGGCAACCCATTTAACCCCAAAACTGGCAACCCCCTTTAACTCTTTGACGTAGTAACTCATCAACCTAGTTACCTCCATTTTTTTGCAATTGCTTGTCAGAAGCACCCTTTACTTCAGGTATCTTTCCAGCCAGCCTTTGAACTCTCCAAACCAGTGGATGGAGTTTTGCGGTGAAAGGATCCAGTGGTTTTCGTCCGGATAATAAACCAGCCGGGCCTCCAGGCCCATATTCCTGTAAATGTTGTACACCATGAAGCCGTGGGCCACGGGTACACGATAGTCGAGTTCGCCATGGATCACCAGCATGGGTGTGGAAAAGTTGTGCGCAAACTGCGAAGGGTTGATGGCATTCATCTGCTCCTTGTTTTCCCAGGGGGAACCGCCATACTGGTATTTGCGGTTTGCTGAGAAGTCGGAGGCAAACTGCAGGTGCAGGTCATACACGCCGGCATGGTTGATCAGGCAGGCGAAACGATCGGTATGGCCGGCAATCCAGCTTACCATGTATCCGCCATAGCTGCCGCCGGTGGCTGCCATCCGGTCTTCATCTACCAGGCCACGGTCAATCAGGTAATCGGCAGCTTTCATGATGTCGCGGAAGGGAAGCTCGGAATGGTTTCCGTGGATGCTCTTGACAAAATCCTGTCCGAAGCTGCTAGACCCGTGGAAGTTAGGCATGGCGGCGATATATCCGGGTGCGGCAAACGCCTGGCTGTTCCAGCGGAAGTGGAAACTGTCGCCAAAGATGCCGTGCGGGCCGCCGTGGATCATCATCACCAGGGGATATTCCTTATCGGGATCGTAATCAGGGGGATAATTGATGAACATCTGGATGTCTTCTCCGTTGGCGCCAGCGTAGGTGACGTTCTCGATCTCCCCCCAATGGATGTTTTCCACGATGTGGTCATTAAAGCCTGTCATTTTGTCGACATCCCCACGGCGAAGGTCAACCCTGTAAATCTCCGGTGGTGCGCTGAGGTTGTGGTGGTTGAACACTAGGTGCTGTCCGCCGGCAAGTGCAGCCCCATTGTTCGTGCCACCCCTGAAGACCTCGGTATGCGGACCACCCACAGCCGGAATGCTGAAAATGGATGTCATGGCACGGTCTTGCGCGTGAAAATATATGGTACTTCCTTCTTCCGACCAAAACCACTGTTCGGTGCTTAAGTCAATATCGTTGGTTAGTTCGGTAACCGATCCGTCGCTGGTGTCATAGAGTACCATCACAACGCGGTCGGCGTAAAAGTGGTAAATCGACTGGCGGCCATAGAGGATATACTGGCCATCCGGGCTGTAGACCGGGTTCAGGTCGTTGGCCGGGTTATCTGCCGTGATGTTGGTGAGCTGGCCGCTGCCGTCGGTGGGAACAAGGAAGATCGCGTGATTGGTGCGTTCAAAAGGAGGCTGTGTGGAGTTTTTGCTTACCGCGATGGTCTCTCCGTCGGGCGAGATGTCATAGGAAACACCACCCATCAGCCCAAAGAAGTTCCCGTTTTCTGGCATCAGGTCAGTCACTTCCTTGCTGTCAAGGTTTACGGTGAAGAGCCTGGACACATAGCCGTCAGTCAGCCAGTGATCCCAGTAGCGGTACATGTTATTCTCCGTGACTTTGGCCGTCACCTTGCTTTCTTCCATCTCTTGTTGCAGCTCCCGCTGCTTATCCCAATCACCGTCATATTCGGGCAGGATGTCGGCGGCAAATGCGATGCGCTGACCGTCAGGGAACCATTTCAGGCCATAAACCCCAACGGGCAAGTCAGTAATTTTCCGTGCTTCGCCTCCCGCTTCCAGGTCGAGGATGTAGATCTGTCCGGGGCCATCGTGCCTGCGCGACACAAAGGCGAGGCGGTTGCCGTCAGGACTCCAGGCGGGGCCGCTGTCCCTGTCACTGAAGGTGATCTGGCGGTACTCGCCTGTCTGGTTGTTGAGCAGATGCAGGTTTGTGGCCGAGGTGTTGGCATCCACATCATATTCCGTTACCGGAAAGACGGACCACTGTCCATCGGGCGATGAAACCGGGTTTCCAGGGCGGGCCATCTCCCACATCGTTTCCGGGTTGAGGGGATGTTGCTCCTGGGCTGCAAGAGTTCCCAGACCGAGCACAAGTAAAAAGCTTAACAATGCATGCGGTATCTTCATGTGTGTAGGATTTAAAGTGTTAGCAAAATACAAAGAAACAAAAAATTTCTACTTTTGCATCTGTTTAAATTCGTATGCATATGATTCTTGTCACAGGCGGAACGGGTCTGGTTGGTTCTCACTTGCTCTATGAGCTTGCAAAACGCGGATGCTGCGTGCGTGCCCTGAAGCGCGATGGCAGCAATACGGACCTGGTAAGACGGCTCTTTTACTGGTACGATCCGGATAAAGGCGAAGACCTCTTTGAAGACATCCAGTGGGTGGAAGGCGACCTGAATGACCTGGTCAGCCTGCAAGAGGCCATGCAAGGTGTAAAGCAGATCTATCATTGCGCAGCCATGGTCTCCTTTCTTCCCGAAGATCGTGAGCTGATGAAAAAAATAAATGTGGAGGGGACGGCCAACCTGGTCAACGTGGCCATGATGAACGACATTGAAAAGTTTTGTCACTGCAGCTCTGTGGCTGCCCTTGGAAGCCCCCAGAAAGGCCGCGCGGTGGATGAAGGTCTTACCTGGAAATCCTCCAAAAAGAACTCCTGGTACGCCATCACCAAGTATGGCTCAGAGCGTGAAGTATGGCGTGCTTCAGAAGAAGGCTTGCCGGTGGTCATTGTCAATCCTACCGTGGTGATCGGCCCGGGTGATCCGGCACGTTCAAGCGCACAGCTATACCAGTCGGTGAAAAACGGGATGAAGTTTTATACATCCGGCGTAACTGGTTTTGTGGATGCCCGCGATGTGGCGACCGTCATGGTTGATTTACAGGAATCAGAGGTTGTCAATGAACGCTTTGTGCTGACCAGCGAAAACTTATCTTACCGTGACTTATTCACCCTGTTTGCCCATTATTCCGGGGCGAAACCACCCAAATACCGGGCAGGGCGCTTTCTCAGTGAAATGGCCTGGCGCCTGGAGCTTTCCAGGAGTTTTATCACCGGACAAAAACCGCTGCTCTCGAAAGAAACCGCCCGAAACGCGAACATCAAGCGGTATTTTTCCAATGAAAAAATCAAAAAAGCACTCGACATCGAGTTCCGGCCTATAGAAGAGGCTGCCAGAAATACCTCGCGATTCTTCAATAAATACCCCGTCTACCTCTCCCCGGATTTCCGGATGCCGTCGTAAGGACAAAAAGACAAAAGGACGAAAAGACAAAAGGACAAAAGGACAAAAAGACAAAAGGACAAAAAGTCGAAAGGTCTAAAGGTCTAAAAGTCCGGGTCTGCTGCGTGTTGTGCCAGGGCAATCCTTGTCCGGGATGCAGCGGCTACCTTCTTGCTGCCTACTTCTTACTGCCTACTTCTTACTGCTTTTTGCTTACTTCTTACTACCCTGGCGACCTATAATTCGTTGGGAGATCATGTAGAGGATAAACAGTGCGCCCAGGAAGGTGGCAAACCGCCCAAGGTAATTTCCGCTGCGTGAGAAAAAGGTCAGGCGGTGGTTCTTGTTGATGTCGGCGGCGATGGCTGTGGCTTCCCACCATGCTGTTTCCTTAATGGTTTCCCCCCGCTGGTTGATGAAGGCGGAAATTCCTGTGCTGGCCGACCGGGCAATGCTGCGTCGCGTCTCAATGGCCCGCAGCCGTGCATATTGATTGTGCTGCCGGTAACCGGGGGTGTCTCGCCACCAGCCGTCGTTGGTCATGATGAACAGCATCGAAGCCCCATGGAGCATAAACCCGCGCGTGTAATCGCCGTAGATAGACTCATAGCATATCGACGGGGCAATCCGGATCTGTTCAGGGGAGATCATCACCTCCTGGCTTTCACTGGTGCCCAGGCTTCCGGCGATGCCCCCGAAGCGGTCTACCAGCCTTCCCAGGGGCCGGAGCAGGGTGAAATAAGGCATCCTTTCAATGCCCGGAACAAGTTTGTATTTGTAATGGTATTGTAAGTCACCGGCGGGCGGGATCATCACGGCCGCATTGAACACATCATAAAACCTGTTATGCTGCTGGTGAAGCCGTGCACTGGCGGGTATGTCATCTTCATCATCGTAGAAAGCATACACAAAGCTTCCCAGGAGCCAGGTGACACCCGGGTGTTCCTCCTGGTGCTCCCGGATGCGCCTGATCGTGTAATGCATTTCCGCTTCATGCCGCCAGATACCGCGTGGATTGGCTCCTTCGGGAGTGACAACAAACCGGGTCGCAGGATTGATCTTCTCATCAGCCAGGGCAATCATGTGCTCCACCCGTTCAGCGACCTCCTGCTGGCTCACGGCCGGATCATACGGATCTTGAGCTGGCTGAACGACAACCACGTGTGTCGGACTGGCATCTTCCTCATAACGCAACCAGGTATGAAAGGAAAACATTGCAGGGACAATAAACAAACTGAGCGCCATCAACGCATTTATCCTGGCCTTGCGAGCCTCAAACCAGCCTTTTCGCATTTGTTTGATTGCAAGAAACAACAAGATGTTAATGGCCAGGATCCATAAGGCACCCCCGGCAGTACCCGTATAGGCATACCATTGCACCCAGGCGGGATAACCTGCAAACACATTCCCCAGGTCGAGCCAGCTCCAGCTTAATTCCCAGCGGCCATGCAAAAACTCAAAAGCCAGCCAGAACATGATCAGCGATACGGGCCCCTGGCGCGACGGCAAGATCCTTCTGCTCAGGTGCATTAGCAGCCAGGGCAGCGTCATGAACAGCGAGTTCAGGATCACCGCAGCGATCATCCCCGGCAGGGTCGCATACATGATCCACCACGTGGTGAACAGGTTAAAGATCAGGAAGCTTAGCCATGCATGGACAAAAAAGGTGCGTGCACGTACCTTGTATTTCAGGCTGTTGATGTGATCTTCCAGAAACAACAAGGGGATGAAGGCAAAAAAGATCAGGAAGGGAAAACCCCTTGCCGGCCAGCTTAATACCAGCAACAAGCCCGTAAGAATGCTCAATATCAACTTGTGTGTGCGGAATTTGTATATGAACATGTTTCAAAAATGTCAAAATGCCGAAAAAACGAAAGGTCCACACTTTGTTTAAACCAGTATTTTTGATTCGACTTCGGCAATGTAATGGTAAATTTTCTAAAAAAATCCAATCAAAGGTAACATAAATCGTTTTAAACAGCGTTTAAAACAATGTAAAATCTTATCTTTGCAAAAAACCTGGTACCATGGCAAAAAGCAGAAACACAGAGCAGAAGATTTTTGATGCGGCCACTGAATTATTTTTGGAAAAGGGGGTGGATCGAACAAGTGTCCGTGAAATTGCAACGAAGGCCGGTATTAACCTGGCATTAATGAATTATTACTTCAGGAGCAAGGAAAACCTGTTTGATGCCATCTTTACCCAGCTTGTAAAGAAGAACTCGGAAGAGCTGATCCGGATCCTGAACAGTGAGCTGGAGCTGGAGGAAAAAATCCGGCAATATGTGTATGTTTACATAGACATGTTGTCTGAGAACCCGCTGCTGGTTTCTTTTGTGATGGCCATCCTGCACCGCAGCCGTGAGCGTATTACAGAGATGAAGGCCATCAGCAACCTCTATGCCACCGACCAGTTCACCAAGCAGTTGATTGATGAAGCCAAAAAAGGCAATATCCGCCGAACGGACCCGACGCACTTTTTTGTGGACATGTTGTCGCTGATTGCTTTTCCCTTTGCCATTAAGATGTTGGTGATGGACAAGAACAACATTACGGAAGAGGAATTTATGCTGTTTATCCAGGAAAGGAAAGCGCGCGTGCCTGAGATGCTTATCGACAGCCTGCGTCACAGGTAGCATTCCGGATGTTGTCCATCAATTTTTCATATTTCACCCTGGCCAATGCGGAGGCTGTTTTTTTGATCTCCTGGATATAAGCTTCCCTGGTCATGCCCTGCCAGTCATTGTCACTCCAGGTTGTCACGGGCTTGATGGCCTGAAATTCCGGATGTTTGTGTGGTGTGGCATGGCGGTTATGCGGGCAGACCTCCTGGCAGATGTCGCATCCAAATATCCAGCCGCGGCACTTTTCCCTCCACGGTTCCGGAATATTGTCCTTTAGCTCAATGGTAAGATAGGAGATGCATTTGCTTGCGTCAAGCTTTCCCGCGTCAATGATGGCTCCCGTGGGGCAGGCTTCGATGCAGCGCGTGCATTTGCCGCAGAGGTCTTTTTCAAATGGCGGATCTGGTTCAAGTGCAGCATTGGTGATTATTTCGCCAAGAAAGAAATAGCTCCCCTTCCGGGGGATGATCAAGCAGGTGTTCTTGCCTGTTCCACCAAGTCCGGCCTCCTGTGCCCATGCGCGTTCAAGTACTGGCGCCGAATCGGTAAAAATCCGGTATTGATGGGGGCCGGCCAGGCTTTCCAGGTAGTCCGCCAGGAGTTGTAATTTCTGTTTGATGACAAAGTGGTAATCCTTGCCATAGGCATAACGCGAAATCCGGCAACGTGTAGCGGAAGGCTGATTTGCTGCAGGAAAATAATTGAGGGCAAGGGAAAGCACCGATACCGACCCAGGGACCAGCAATACGGGATTCAGCCTTTTGTCGAAGTGATTGGCCATGTAGGCCATCTTCCCCTGATATCTGGCTTCCAGCCATTCGCGCAAAAAGCCTTCCTGGTGTGTTAAACGCCGCGTCCTGGCCACGCCGCATGCCGCGAAGCCAAGCTCCAGGGCCTTTGTTTTCAGTGCTGCCGTTATTTCTTTTCTTTTGCTCAAATTACGTACTTATTTGACCCAGATACACATCACCATAACCTGATATCGCCGGTTCTCCCCAGGCAATACTGGCAGCTCTCAGCCCATGATTCCTTGTAATACATTGGACGGCAATCAATGCATGCAGCCGCTATATCCTGGGGTGACGCATATCAAGGCATGCATTGCAAACCCCATCAATCAGCGCCTCTGACCCGATCAATACCTGCCTCCTTAATCATTGTAAAACACAGCATGTTACAACAGCTTATCCTCTTTGCCCGTAATCAATGAGGCCGCTCACATCGAAGGTGCTTTCATCATCCGGGGGCGAAGTGTAAACATGACTATACATCATCAAACAAGGTATGCTGTCCTGAAGCTTTTATTCGTCCCAGATGCTGGTAGGCCAGCTGTGTGGCCTCCCGTCCCCTTGGGGTACGCATGATATAGCCTTCCTGGATAAGGTAGGGTTCGTATACCTCTTCAATCGTGCCGGCATCTTCTCCGACGGATGTGGCCACATTGCTCAGTCCCACCGGCCCCCCTTTGAACTTGTCGATGATGGTGGAGATGATCTTGTTGTCCATCTCGTCCAGGCCAAACTTATCTACATTAAGTGCCGCCAGGCCATATAGGGAGATGTCCATGTCAATGTCTCCGTTGCCTTTGATCTGGGCAAAGTCGCGCACCCTGCGGAGCAGGGCGTTGGCGATTCTTGGTGTTCCCCTGCTGCGGCGGGATATCTCGCGTGAGGCTTCATCAGTAATTTTTACGTTCAGGATGCCGGCAGACCTTTTGACAATCTGTTGCAGGAGGTCGGCATCATAATAATTCAGCCTTGCGTTGATACCAAAGCGTGCGCGAAGGGGTGAGGTGAGCAGGCCGGACCGGGTGGTGGCACCAATGAGGGTGAAGGGGTGGAGGGTCAGCTGCACGCTGCGTGCATTGGGACCCGTTTCGATCATGATGTCAATACGGAAGTCTTCCATCGCTGAATAGAGGTATTCTTCCACAACCGGACTTAAGCGGTGGATCTCATCGATAAACAGCACATCCCGGGATTCCAGGTTGGTGAGCAGGCCGGCGAGGTCGGCGGGTTTATCGAGCACGGGACCTGATGTGACCTTGATGCCCACGCCCATCTCGTTGGCAATGATGTGGGCCAGGGTGGTCTTGCCCAAGCCGGGAGGACCGTGCAGCAACACATGGTCGAGCGCTTCAGCCCGCTGGGAAGCCGCCCCCACGAAAACCTTCAGGTTTTCCACGACCTTATGCTGACCGGTAAAGCTGGAGAAGCTACCAGGCCGCAATGTCTGCTCTATGATGCGCTCTTCCTTGCTTAGCTTGTCTGCAGAGGGATCCAGGTTTTCATTTTTCATAGATAAAGATTATGTCAAAAAGTCGGAACGTCAAAAAGTCAAGAATGTAGTGTCAAATTTTGCCAAATCTAAACAGAAGAGCTCATTTATTTGGTCATTATGTATGTTTTGTCAATCCGCCCGGCATGGCCCCGTTCAAGTTGCACGTTTTGATGCGGTCTTTATACACACCCGTGCTTTGCAGCCGGACTGAATCGAATTGCCCTTCCAGGGCTGATGATCACCTCATTCTACCCAACGATGAAACCGCTACCTGCAAAGGTAGGAAAAACCCATCAAGTCAGATTAGTCAGCTTTCGATCCCCCACGAAAATCCTCAACCTCAATCTTAACCTTAACCTGGAGGTTCACCAAAAATTTATCTCTATCTTTGATTGGTGCAACAATGCAGCGTCAGACATATCAAAATGGGTGATGATGGATACGCAAGAAATATTCTCCCTGCCACGTGGTGATGAAGAAGCATTCCGGCGCAAAGCACTGGAGGTGTTTCATTTCCAATACAGGCATAACGACGTATACCGTGAGTTTTCTCAACATTTGGAGGTGGATCCTGCGGAGGTAACCCGGGTCGCTGACATTCCCTTTCTGCCGGTTGAAGTGTTTAAATACCGCAAGGTACTTAGTACAGCCACAAAGCCCGAAAAAGTGTTTGTAAGTTCAGGCACCAGCGGAAGTGTGCCCTCCAGGCACCATGTGGCCGACTTGCAGGTTTACGAGCACAGCCTGCAAAGGGGCTTTCACTTGTTTTATGGCCCACCGGAGGATTATTGCGTGCTTGCGTTGTTGCCTGGATACCTGGAACGGCAGGATGCATCACTTGTTTATATGGCAAGGCGCCTGATGGAAGCAGGCCGGCATCCGGACAGCGGTTTTTACCTGGATGACCTGGATGGGCTGGCCGTGGTGCTGGACAGGTTGATGTCGAAGGGTCAGAAAACCCTGTTGCTCGGCGTAAGCTTTGCATTGCTTGACTTTGCCAGGCGCCACCCCATGCCCCTTGAACATGGCGTAGTAATGGAGACTGGCGGCATGAAGGGACAACACAGGGAGATGGTCCGGGAAGAGCTGCATGACATCCTCTGCGCGGCTTTTCACCAAAAGGCCATCCATAGCGAATATGGGATGACGGAACTGTTGTCCCAGGCCTATGCAAAGAAGGAGGGGGTGTTCTCCTGTCCCCCGTGGATGCGCGTGTTGATACGTGACAGCAACGATCCGCTGCGTTTAACCGGACATGGACGGGCCGGGGGCATCCAGGTGGTCGACCTGGCAAATGTTTACAGCTGCAGCTTCTTAGCCACAAAGGACTTGGGAAAATCAGGCTTAGGAAACACATTTGAGGTGCTTGGGCGCTTCGACCACAGCGATGTCAGGGGATGCAACCTGATGGTGGAATAAGCTTAAACCCGTTGGTCCGGCGCTTCCTAATCAATACCTGTCCGTATTCCTGACCCTCCGCTCATGGCAGCATTGCTTTCACCGGCCCGGGTCCTGATCTTTGTCTGAACAGGTCACATGAACCGAGCACTTTGCGAGCTCGGCGAAGCCAACCCTCCATCGGATAATCATTCCCCTGTGCACCATTACACTTGGCATGGCTCGGTGCAGCTGACTGTGAGCTGTAAAAGAACGGTGACTCAAACGTCCCGGCAAACCCAGGTGTCATTGACAGCTACAGGATCATCGCAAGGAATGTGGCGGCTGCCAGCAGCATGAAAGCGCCGCCAAAATAAGCAGTTCGTTGTGCAAAGGCTACGCCCAGTTGTTTGCCGCCAGCCATCCCGCCAAGGGTGAGCACAAATACAGCAAGTGCTACCAGGATGGCCGCCATATTCAATCCTATGGTGGTCATGGCCACGGCCACACCCGTAAGAAAAGCATCCATCGCTGTGGCCAGCGACAGGACCAATATGATACCGGTCTGATTGATGTCGAATACTTTTTGTTTAGGATGCCGTCTGCGCGCTTCAAGGATCATCTTGACCCCGATGATCCCGAGGATAATAAAGGCAACCCAGGCTTCTGCACCTTCAAAGAGGTGCCGAATGGCTCCTCCGAGTGCATGGCCTAGATAAAGTAGCAGCACGTGTGCAAAAGCAAAGGCGATGGCCACCTTCAAAGGGATCCCGGGCCTTACTTCGCCACTTACACTGCTGTTGGATATGGCGATGGTAAAACAATCCATCGCCAAACCAAGTGCAATGACAAATGTGATAATGAGCTCCATGTGTTTAAAATAATGTCAAAAGGTCAAAATGTCGAAACTATGTGGCCCTTTCCAGCTCCACGGTAAAATGTCGCATGATCGGGGCTTCTTTTGTGATCCGGAAGCCCCTGGTAATCTTTTCGTGACGTGCATAAATATTCCCAAGACATGCTGCCACAAAGGCCATGTGGTTGTTGGTATATACCCTGCGGGGGATGGCAAGCCTGACCAGCTCCAGTGCCGGATAACGGTTTTCTCTTGTTTCCGGGTCGCGGTCGGCCAGCAGGGCGCCTATTTCCACGGCCCGTACACCACCTTCAAGGTAAAGCTCTATGGCCAGCGTTTGTGCCTGGTATTCCTCTTTGGGAATATGCGGCAGCACCTTTTTGGCATCCACAAATACCGCATGGCCACCGGTGGGTTCCTGGAAAGGTACGCCATACTCTTTGAGCAGCTTGCCAAGATAGGCCACCTGCCCGATACGCGCTTCCAGGTAATCATAATCGCAGCCTTCCTCCAGCCCCCGGGCCATGGCAGCCAGGTCACGGCCTGCTAGTCCCCCGTATGTCAGGTAGCCTTCATACAGGATGCAATACATGGAGATCTTGTCAAAGAGCTCCTTGTCACGGCAAGCTAAAAATCCGCCGATGTTCACGATGGCGTCCTTTTTGCTGCTCATTGTGGCCCCGTCTACCTGGTCGTACATCTCCCTTACGATCTCTTTGATGCTGTGGCTGGCATAAGCCGCTTCCCGCTCCCTGATGAAATAAGCATTCTCAGCAAAACGGGCTGCATCAAAGAATACCGGGATGCCATAAGATTTACAAAGGGCGCTTACCTCCCTGATGTTCTGCATGGACACCGGTTGTCCGCCTAAGGTGTTGCAGGTCACGGTGATGATACATAGTGGGATCTTGTCTTTCGGATTGTTCTTGAAGCCCTCCTCCAGCTTGTGGAGGTCGATGTTGCCTTTGAAGGGATGGTCCAGGTTGGTGTCGGCAGCCTCAGCAATGGTGCAGTCAACAGCTGTGGCACGCCTGAACTCAATATGCCCCTTGGTGGTGTCGAAATGCGCGTTGCCCGGAACAAGGTCACCCGCCTTGATCATGGCGCTGAACAACAGGTTTTCGGCCGCACGCCCCTGGTGTGTGGGGACAAAATATGGCATGCCCAGCAACTCGCCGATCACCTTCTTCAATTTGAAATAGGAGGCAGAGCCGGCATAGCTTTCGTCGCCGAGCATCATCTCTGACCATTGCTGGTCGCTCATGGCCCCGGTACCGGAATCAGTAAGCAGGTCAATGAACACCTGTTCGCTAGGCAGGTTAAACAAATTGTATTTGGCTTCTTTGATCCATTGCTCGCGCTCTTCCCGCGTGCTGCGGCGCAATGGTTCTACTGCCTTGATTTTATAAGGTTCTGCAAAAGGAAGTTCCATGTGGAATCATTTAAAAATGGAAAATGGAAAATGAAAATTGAAAAATGAAAATGGAAAGCCGGGCATGATTGGGCATGCATGACAACGTGGCCCGGATAAAAGGCATGGCCAAACCGTCCTTAATAATGACAGGTGTCGCGCCGTTTAAGGTTGAGATAGATGCGCTTGGGTGTGTAAATACGCTCCATGCCTGAAATCATTTTGCAGCGTTCAAATATAGCATTTTATCTGCAGTCTTGCAATACCTGTTCAATGAGAATTGTAGAAATGGGATGATCAATTTTTTGGCTTTTTTCTTTTAAATTTGCTGCAGGGGGTCTTTACAGGGTTACCTCCCCGGGTAATGAATTGCAAACAACCATGAATTAATCAGCAAAGGCGATGATGAAGCATCTTGCACGTATGATTCTCAGAATCTCCGGATGGAATATCTATACCCGGGCTTCCCTGGATATTCCCAGGGCGGTGATTATCATGGCGCCACACACCAGCAACTGGGACTTCGTGATTGGCCGGCTGGCCTTCTTTGTATATGGGATTAAACCCAAGATATTGATCAAGAAGGAAGCGTTCAAGGGTTTGCTCGGGCCGATTTTGCGGTGGATGGGTGGTGTACCGGTAGACCGGGGACAGAGCCAGAACACGGTGAAAAAGATCACGCAGGAGTTTGAACGGCACGACCGGTTCTATCTGCTGATCACCCCCGAAGGTACAAGACGAAGGGTTGCGCGCTGGAAGAAAGGATTTTATTTCATTGCCTTGACGGCCAAAGTGCCCATATTCCTTGGGTTTTTGGATTATCGCCGCAAGGAAGGCGGGGTGGGGAAAATGCTTCATCCCAGTGGCGACTTTGAAGCCGACTTCAAAATCATCGAAGATTTCTACAGGGACAAAACAGCGCGCCATCCCGAAAACTTTAATTTGTCAGACCAGCCAGATGGTTGATCCCTTTGCCAGACCGCGCCTTGTGGTTTATTCGATTGTGGTTTGGTGTGCCCATAATTCGGCATGCCACCAGGGATGCGTTTACAGCCTGTTTTGGAGGGAAGTCCTGGCCATTCAAGGGCCAAACTGAGAGACATATGCCGGCCAATAGCTAAAAGCCAAAAGCCAACAGCCATCTTACTGGCTGAGGAAGATTCTTGCAAAAATGCTGTAGTTGAGGTGAAAGGCATCATTGTCTCCCAGGTTGAGATTGATGAAGCTGCCGGTTGCTCCCAGGGCCAGGGCATAGGCCTCTCCAATGTCCATCCGGAGCCCGACAGTTCCATATCCACCATAGCCGATGCCATCATCACGAAAATCGTAATAGGTGTCGCTGACGTTCCTGATGCTATATGAGCGGCCTTCTATCCTTGCCGTGTTTTGGCGCACCGTGGTATTCACAAAGCTCATACCGCCCTCAAAATAAGGATGCACCGTGCTTCCGGTCGCCTCAGAGGTATGTTGTAAGCCGAGGCGGATCTCAGCGCGCTCTTCAGAGCCCCTCAGCGGAAAGAGATATACATTATCTCCTTCAATGAAGCTGGGACGGTCGAGCTCAAGGCTGAAAGCGTCTTCGGCTTCCAGCCTTGCGTAGTTGAATTCTCCAAGCACGGCTGTCCGCTCGCCAATGAAGATGGTGCCAAAGATACCAACCATCATCGCAGGCGAATAGCCCATATCCTGCGGAAGGGCGTGCAGGCTGAAATCATATCCCAGTGACTCCCGGATGCGGTTGTAGTTATGTTGTCTGTTGATGGCGGCTTCGAGGCTGTGGCGACCGCTGCCATTGTAATAGTTGGCCGTGCCGTCATGGGCAAAATAGGCCCCCATGTTGAGGCCATAGGTATACCTGATACCCCGGGGTTCTTCCTGCTCACCCTCGTGCATTTGATCAGATGGGGACTGCGCATGCGTTAAGAGCAGGTCGATGGCATTGGCCTGGCTTGCTGAGAGCAAGACGTACAAACATATGGAGTATTTTAACAACAAGGCAAACGTCATGAATCACCGGATTTCTTATCGTCCTGCTCACTATAACTTTGTGCGAAATAGGTGTCAAGCAAGACCTTCGCAGCCTGGAATGAGGTCATCTGCCTTTCTGCCAGCATGCTTTCCACTTCCTGTATTTTTTTCTCTATGACAGGATGATTGTAAAAGTGGGTTTTCAGGCTTTCGTTGATGCTTTCATGTAAACGGTATTGCTGCTGACGGTTTCGTTTTTCCTCGAAATGGCCTTTTGCCTTCATCAGGCTTTCATGGTCCCTGATCATCTCCCACACTTCGGCGATGCCATCGTGGGTGATGGAAGAACAGGTCTTCACCCGGGGTGTCCATCCTGTAGGTTGCGGTGGAAACAGGTGCAAGGCATTTTCATACTGTGAGCGGGCGATCCGGGCTTTGTCCAGGTTGTCGCCATCGGCCTTGTTAATCACCATCCCGTCGCACATTTCAATGATGCCCCGCTTGATCCCCTGTAGTTCATCTCCGGCACCGGAAATCATCAGGAGAAGGAAAAAGTCCACCATGGAATGCACGGCTATTTCCGACTGACCCACGCCCACGGTTTCCACAAAGACGACATCGTAACCAGCTGCTTCGCAAAGGATGATGATCTCCCTGGTCTTACGGGCAACCCCTCCCAGCGACCCTGCCGATGGCGAAGGCCGGATAAAGGCATTTTCATTCACCGATAAAGTCTCCATGCGCGTTTTGTCACCCAATATACTGCCTTTGGAAATCTCGCTGCTGGGATCCACAGCCAGGACAGCAATCTGATGCCCTTTCTCTATTAAGTGATTGCCCATGGCTTCAATGAAGGTGCTTTTCCCGGCACCGGGAACACCGGTGATGCCCAGGCGCAGGGATTTGCCAGAGTAGGCCACACACTGCTCAATGACTTTTTGCGCTTTTTCATAGTGGCTGTCCAGGGCACTTTCGATGAGGGTGATGGCGCGACTGAGCATCACGCGGTCGCCGGCAAGAATGCCTTCCACATATTCCTCTGGAGGCAACACCTTCCGCCTGCGAAGCCTGTATGAATCTGCAGCCTGCTGATTCAACGACGAAGGTTGCGGAATGCCCTTGTTTACCTTGAGTGCGGAATTGCCCTTTCCTTTTTTGTCTTCCGGTGTGTTTCCCATATCAGCAAACCCTTTGCGGTGCATACAAAGGTACAAAAACAAATGCGTTTAACAGCTGTGAAGGCAAGCCTATGCTGGCGGCACGCGAACAGCATCCAGCGGCCTGGCTAAAGGCACGCCTGGATCCTAAACATTTAATGATGCCTGTTTGTTTTTTGTATGAATCATCATTGTATTTCGGCCAGGTGGAGCCCGCCATGCAATCATCATGATCGCGTGTATCAATTTTGACTGGCATGGCTCGCTTCATCGGCAAAAAGCATAAAAGGAGCTTATCATGTGGAAAGAAGAAAACAACCAGCTGATCAGGCAGTTTGAATTTGCAGACTTTTCAGCAGCATTTGCCTTTATGACCCGGGTGGCCTTGCTGGCTGAACAGCACGGGCATCATCCCTGGTGGAGCAATGTATATAACCGGGTAGAGATCCGTCTGTCGACCCACGATGCGGGTGATGTGGTCACCGACAAGGACCGCCAGCTTGCTGATGCCATCGATCGGTTACAGTGAAGGATGTTCCATAAACTTCAGGCTGATATCCAGTGCCTGCACGCTGTGTGAGAGGGCGCCGACCGAGATCATGTCAACCCCGGTAAGGGCCACTTCCCTGATGTCCCGCTGATCCATGTTGCCTGAAGCCTCCACCAGTGCCTTTCCGCCGATCGTGCGGACGGCCTCCGTCATGGTGGCGATGTCCATGTTGTCCAGCATGATGATGTCCGCACCTGCGGCCAATGCTTCCCTGACGTCGTCGAGGGTCTCGGTCTCCACTTCCACTTTCAGCATGCGTGGTGCGTGCTTCCTGGCCAGCTTTACGGCCTCGGCAATGCTTCCGGCAGCCCGGATGTGGTTGTCCTTGATCAGGATGCCATCTGCCAGGCTCATCCTGTGGTTACTGGCACCACCTGTCTTTACAGCATATTTTTCCAGGTAACGCATGCCTGGTGTGGTCTTACGTGTGTCGGTCACCACCGCGCCGGTGCCATGCACCCTGGCCGCGTAGCTGTTTGCCTTGGTGGCGATGCCTGAGAGCCGCTGCAGGAAGTTTAATGCCACCCGTTCGCCCGTAAGGATGCCCTGCGCCAGACCACTGATGACGGCAAGCAGCTGGCCGGGTTCTACCTTGTCGCCATCATTGCAATGGGCCTCGAAGCGAATGCCATCATCCAGCATGGCAAAAACCCTTGCAGCCACCTGAAGGCCGCAAACAATGCCACCCTCCTTTGCTTTCAGCTGTCCTTCGATGGTCTTGCCGCCCGGCACAACACTGGACGTGGTCACGTCGCCCGTGCCAATATCCTCTGCCAGGGCCAGCCTGATGATCTGATCGGTGTGGATGGAATGTGTGGTCATGGTAAGGGTGTTTTAATAATGACAAAAAGACAAAAAGACAAAATGACGAAAGGACAAAACTTGTGCTAGTCCGTGCGAAAATGCGCTCCCACACTCCTCTTGCGTTTGAGGGCTGCCTGCAAAACTTCCAGGGCGATCAGCCCGATGTTGTATGTTTCAGCTTCCGCTATGGTGCGCATGTTTGCCTGTTCGAGGGGTGCGATTTTTTCCTGTATTTTGCTGATGGCATATTTCATTCCCTCGCCGTGCCGCACAATCCCGCCGTGTATTTGCATCAGGCTTTTGATCTCCTGGCGGAGCGTTCCGGTGTCGCCGTCAAAAGCTGGTCCGGAAGACAGCGTTTGTGGAAATTGCAGCTTGTTGATGGGGGGCTTGCTGTGGTTGATGTGTGTGGCACAGCGGCGGCTGAAGACCAGGCATTCCAGGAGGGAATTGCTGGCCAGCCTGTTGGCGCCGTGCACCTCCGTGCAGGCCGCTTCACCGGCCACATATAATCCGGGGATATTGGTTCTGCCCTTGCTGTCGGTGTGGATACCGCCCATGATATAGTGCTGCGAGGGTGCCACGGGCAAAGCTTCGCGCGACATGTCCAAGCCCTTTGCGCGGCAGTTGTTGAAAATGGTGGGAAAGCGCCTGGAAAGAAAGTCCCTGCTGTGGTGGGTGATGTCAAGAAACACCATGGGCTTTCCGGCCTGGTGCATCTCCGTGGCAATGGCCCTGGATACCACATCGCGCGGGGCCAGGTCTTTCATGGGATGGTATTTTTCCATGAAAGCTTCGCCTTTGTGGTTGCGCAACAGGCCTCCTTCGCCACGTACTGCCTCGGATATCAGAAAGGCTGTTTTTCCCTCACTGGTGTCAAAGAATGCTGTGGGGTGGAACTGTACAAACTCCATGTGTTTTGCCAGGGCTCCGGCACGCAGCGCTGCAGCGATACCGTCCCCGGTGATGCCCGGCTGGTTGGTGGTGTTTTGATATGCCTGTCCGATGCCGCCGGTGGCAATGATTACATGGGGCGCCAGCAGCTGTGTGGTCTCTTTGCCGGTTACCGCCACCCCGCAAGCCTCTCCATTGTGTGTGGTCAGCACATCCAGCAGGAAGCAGTTTTCCATGAGCTGCACATTGGCCTTTTCCCTTACCTTGCGGATCAGTGCTTGCATGATGTGCTCCCCGGTGGCATCGCCCCCGCAATGAAGCACGCGTTTCTCCGTGTGACCACCTTCCCTGGTGGTATAATAATCGCCCCTGTGATCGATATCGAAAGGCACGCCAAGGTCGGCCAGTTGGCGGATTTCGCCGGGACCCTGTTCCACCATCAGGCGCACATGCGCTTCATTGGCAAGGCCTTTGGCTGCCTTCAACGTGTCATCCAGGTGCTTTTGGGTGTGGTCTGAACTGCGTGTGACGGCTGCGACGCCCCCCTGTGCCAGGGAAGAGTTGCATTGCATCAGGCGATCCTTGACCAGCAGTGCCACGGAAAGCCTTTCGTCCAGGAGCAGTGATGCATACAACCCTGCAAGTCCGGCCCCCGCAATGATCACATCATGGTGCCGTGGCTCGCTTTCTTGCGTAGAATGATCATACAGGTACCGTCGCATCGGGGGGGCTGTTATTTTTTTTAACTTGAAAACCCGATTAATTTGGGCGTGGTGATTTGCTGGCGGGGCTTTGCCCGCAAGCCTGTGCGGCAGAAAAAAATTTGCGATGCCAAGCAAAAATCGGGGCAAAAGCCACCTCCTTTCCTGGTAAATGGTCCGATTCCTGCGAATTTTTTACTCCGCGTATTTATAGCATGTTTACACGGCGAGCATCCTTTCCATTGGACTCCGGGCCATCCTGGCCAGGTTTTCATCTACGTGGATTTCGTTTTGCATGTTTTCCAGGCTGTCCAGCAGCTCCCTCGCCGTTGTTTTTTTCATGTCGCGGCAGGTCAGTTCGCGGCTCAACAGGTGAAATGTTTTATCCGGGTTGCGTTGTTGCAACGGGTGAAGGATCCCCTCCTCGGTACCAATGATGAATTCCTTATGCGATGATTCGTCAGCGTGCGCAATGATCTGTGCCGTGCTGCCAATGAAGTCAGCCTCCTGGCGCACTTCACCCGGACACTCCGGGTGCAATAGCAGCCGGGCCACAGGATGTGCCTTGCGGAGACGGGCCACGTCCGCTGCGGTGGTTTCGTTGTGTGGCGGACAATAGCCGTCAAACAGGATGAACTCCTTCTCGGGAACCTGTGTTGCCGCATAAGCACCCAGGTTTTTGTCAGGCAAAAAGATGATCTTTTGGTGTGGAAGGGAGCGGATGACCTTGAGCGCGTTGGAAGAGGTGCAGCATATGTGGCTGTGTGCTTTTACTTCTGTGGTAGAGTTCACATAGGAGACTACCGCTGCATCCGGGTGCAGTTCCTGCATCTTTTTTACATCCGCTGCCCCTGCCATGTCGGCCATCGGGCAACCGGCATCTTTTACCGGCAGCAACACGGTTTTATCCGGACTAAGAAGTTTTGCGCTTTCCGCCATAAAATCAACGCCACAAAAGACGATCACCTCATTGTCAAGGGTGGCCGCCAGTCGGCTCAACGCAAAGGAGTCGCCCACGTGGTCTGCGATGTCCTGAATTTCAGGCAGCTGGTAGTAATGCGCCAGGATGACGGCCCCCAGTTTTTCTTTGGCCGCCTTGATTTGGCTGGCATAGTTCATTTCTGTCATAAATCAACTTCAATCAAAATCCGATAAGGCAAAGGTCGGCAAAAGTTCCTTCGCCTGCAAAAATAGCAATTTGTTGGATGTTGATCACCGCCTTCAGGCTTCTATCTTCACGGCCGAAAGCTTAAAAGGAGCAATTTTTGAATAGGGGTCCAGCTCATCGCGGGTGAGCTTGTTTACGGGCGCTTCCGAATAATGGAAGGGCATAAAAAGTTCTCCGGGAAGTACTTCTTCACTGACTTTCACTACAATGTCCTCTATTTCTCCCCTTCGTGAGATGATTTTTACCTTTTGCCCGTTTATGATGCCCTGATTTTCGGCATCTCCCGGATGCATGAGTACGTAAGCCTCGTTGGCAAAATCCGTGAGGGCCTTGTTGCGTCTCGACATGGTGGAAGAGTGATACTGGTAGAGGATGCGGCCGGTATTTAGGATCAGGGGATAGGCATCGGTGGCTCTTTCGCTTTGTTCGGCATAATCTACCGGGTGCAGTTTACCCAGGCCGTTGGGCGTGTTGAAGCGTTCTTCAAAGAGCGTGGCCGTCCCGGGGTGATCCTTGTCGGGGCAGGGCCACTGGATGCCGTGATGCTCGAGGCGGTCATAGGAGATGCCTGCAAAAATCGGTGCCGTTCTGGCGATCTCATCCCAGATGTCGCTTTCGTGCTGGTAGTTTCCAAGGGGCTTGCCCATGCGTCGCGCAATCTCTGCCACGATCTCCCAGTCCTGCCGGGCCTCTCCCGGCGGGCCAACAGCCTTCCTCACACGCAACACACGCCGGTCGCTGTTGACATAGGTTCCTTCCGACTCGGCAAAGGCGGTGGCCGGCAGGATCACATCCGCGTAAGGCGTGGTTTCGGTGTGGAAGATGTCCTGCACCACCAGGAACTCCAGCTTCCGGATCGATTCCTCCGTATGGTTCAGGTTGGGGTCGGTGAGCATCGGGTTTTCCCCCATGATGTACATCCCCTTGATGTCGCCGTCATAGGCGGCCTGCATGATCTCTACCGTGGATAGCCCTTTTTCGCCATCCAGCTCTTCGGGGGCAACACCCCAGACCTTGGCGACCTTGCGGCGGTTTTCTTCATCTTCCACGGAGATATAGCCGGGATAGGTGAAGGGGGACGCGCCTACGTCGGAAACGCCCTGCACGTTGTTTTGTCCGCGTGGCGGGTTGAGGCCGGCGCCTTCGCGTCCGATCTGGCCGGTGATCAGCATCATGTTGATCAGGCAAAACACATTGTGCGTGCCGGTGACCTGCTGGCTGTAACCCATTCCTGTGGCGATCAGCGGACGTTCAGCCTTTGCATAAATGCGTGCCGCCTCCTGCATCAGGTCTGCCGGAACGCCGGTAACCTCCTCCACGTATTCCGGGGTGTACTTTCCCACCAGGGCCTTCAGCGCTTCGTAAGCTTCCATGCCATCCTCCACGCGTTTTTCGATGAAGTCCCGGTCGATCAGGTCTTCTTCCACGATCACCCGGATCATCCCGTTAAGCAAGGCTACGTCGGTTCCCAGCCTGGGCTGCAGCCAGATGTGGGCATCCTTGACCAGGGGCGTCCATTTTGGGTCGATGATGATGATCTTGGCGTCACGGCGCTGTGCTGCGTATTTTACAAACGTCGCGGTCACCGGGTGGGTTTCGATCATGTTGTTACCGGTAACCAGCATACAGTCGCTGGTTTCATAGTCTTCGATGGAGTTGCTTCCGGCACCGTCGCCGAGCGAACGCAACATGGCCGTCACCGTGGAGGCATGGCACAGGCGTGTGCAATAGTCCACATTGTTGTTGCCAAACACGGTGCGGACCAGCTTCATAAACAGGTAATTGTCCTCATTGGTGGTTTTGGCCGATGCATAGCCTGCCAGGGCCTTGCGTCCGTATTTCTGTTTGATCTCACTGAACTTGTTTGCTACCAGGTCGAGGGCTTCGTCCCAGGAAGCCTCCTCAAACTTGCCGTCTTTTTTGATCAACGGCTTGGTGAGGCGGTCCGGGTGGTTCACGTAGTCGTAGCCAAAGCGGCCTTTTACGCAGAGACGGCCGTCATTCGGACTGACACCCTCCACGCCATTGCTGCGCACCACCTTGCCGTCCTGTACCAGCAGCTCCAGCTGGCATCCCACGCCGCAATAGGGACAGGTGGTACGCACCTTGCGGATGCCGTTGTCCATATGGATCTCACCACGATGCGGTTTTTCTACGATGGCACCGGTAGGGCAAAGCTGTATACATTCCCCGCAGCCGTCGCATTCGCTTTCGCCCCACTTGTCAAAGCCCCCAATGATGTAAGAGATGATGCCCCTGTTGGTAAAGGAGAGCACGTTTTTGCCCTGTACCTCATCGCAGGCCTTGATGCAACGGAAACATTTGATGCACTTCGCGGCATCGTAGCTGAGCACCGGCGACGTCTCGTCTTTGGGATAGCCCAGCTCCTTCCAGATCGAAGGAAAGCGCCTGTTTTCGGCTTTGTCGAGGCCATAAGCGTGCACCAGCTCCCTGAATTCGTCCGAATAGCTGCCGTCGAAAGCCTCATTATGCTCTGACAAGAGGTAATCCAGCAGATATTTGCGGGCTTCTTCCAGTTCGTCATCAAAAGCAGTCACCTGCATGCCTTCACTGACCAGCACTGCGCAGGAAGCCACCATGCCCCGCTGCCCTTCAATCTTGACGATGCAAAGCCTGCAAGCGCCGGTGGGCGTAAGCTTTTTGTGATAACAAAGGTGGGGGATGGCCACCTGGTTGTCTTTGGCAACCTGCAGCAGGTTGGCGCCCTCGGGGGCGGTTATTTTTTGGTTGTCGATGGTAATCGTGACCTGTTTGTTCATGTGTTTATATTTTTCCAACTGATTGTTTATCTGGTGTTTGTGTTTTCGGGCTAAATGCTGTTTGCTATTGGCTCTTGGCTTTTAGCTTTTGGCTTTTGGCTTTCTTGCCAATAGCCAATAGCCAAAAGCCTATTTAGTCCAAAAGTCCCCTCGACAATAATCATCCTCCAGTGTGTCAAAAATCCAGTCATGGGCCATTGGCTTCGCCGAGCTCGCAAGTACCCGGTTCATCTGATCGAAATATTATATGTAATCAACAGATTCATTAATGATGTGTGGTGCATAGTTCCTTGCTGAAATACTTTGCAGCCGATTCGAGCGGCAGGATGGGGGACTGGCCTAGCGGGCAGAGGGAGGTGCCTGCCATGATCTGTGATTCCAGCACCATCTGCTCCAGGATCTTTTTCCTGTCGCCATTGGCGGATTTTAGCTGATCGGCTTGTTTAACCAGTTGGGTGGTGCCCACACGGCATGGCACGCATTTTCCGCACGACTCGTGCCTGAAAAAGCGCAGGCAGTTGTGCAGGATGTCATACACCGGGTCGCCTTCGGCCATCACGATGATGGCGCCAGAACCAAGCGTAGCCCCTTTTTCCCGGAGGTTGTCATAGGTCATTTTTTCCCCGAGCATGGAGGCATCCACGAAGGTGCCTGCTGCGCCTCCCAGCAAGGCCGCCTTGAACTTTTTGCCATTTCGCATGCCACCAGCGAGGTCTATGAGGTCTTGCAGTGGCACCCCCAGCGGTACTTCATAATGGCCAGGCTTATTGACCTGGCCGCTGATGGTGAAGATCTTGGTGCCCGGAGAGCGTTCAGTGCCGAACTGCCGGTACCATTCCCGGCCATTGGCAATGATCAGGGGTGCATTGGCGAGGGTCTCCACGTTGTTGACCAGTGTGGGCATGCCAAAGACCCCCTTTTCGGCCGGGAATGGAGGCTTGATGCGCGGGTTGCCGCGTTTCCCTTCGAGCGATTCCAGCATGGTGAGCTCCTCGCCGCAAAGGTAAGAGCCGGCCCCAAGCCGGATCTCTACGTCAAGGTCAAAGCCCGAGCCGAGGATGTTCTTCCCCAGGAACCCGGCCGCATAGGCATCCTCAATGGCTTTTTGCGTCTTGTCAATGGACTCGTGATATTCGCCGCGTATGTATATGTAAGCCTGGGTGGCCTGTATCGCCCAGGCGGCTATGATGGTGCCTTCAAGGTATAGATGCGGATCCTGTTCCATGATGATCCGGTCTTTGAAGGTGCCTGGTTCGCCTTCATCGGCATTGACCACCACATAGCGCTGCGGGCAGCGCTGACAGGATTCACTGGTGAACTTCTGTTTCATGCCCGTGGAGAAGCCAGCCCCTCCCCGGCCACGCAGCCCGGCCTCCATCAACTCATCGATCACATCGGCGGGATTCATCTGCAAGGCTTTGCGCAAGCCCGCATATCCACCGGCCCTGATGTAGTCATCGATGCTTAATGGATTAATTTTTCCGGCATTTTTTAAAACGATCCTGGTTTCCTGAATGCTCATTGCTTGGTGATTATGGTGTGTTATTGAATGTCTGAATGTCAAAAGGTCGAAATGTCAAAATTCCGGGCCTGCGTGTAATCATTGGCTTTTGATAAGGTTGCCGGGAGAACAAACTCAACCTGTAAGGAATCTGGCTAATCGCCAGCAGCCAATGGCCCTTTTTTACTTTCGGGCTTCATCTTTAAAGGATTGAATGACCTCCCTTATACGCGCTGACGTCAAATTGTTGAAAATTTTATCGTTGATCATCATGGATGGTGCCTCCTGGCATTGTCCGAGGCACTCGCTCAGCTCCAGGGTGAACAGCCCGTCTTTGGTCGTTTCTCCCGTTTTGATACTTAACTCTTCCTCCAGTGCGGCAATGATGTCGTTGACATGCAGCAGCTCACAGACGGGGGAGGCACAGACCCGGATGATGTGTTTTCCCCGGGGTTTCAGGCTGAACATGGTGTAATAGCGTGCCACGCCGTATACCGTGCTTTTGGTCACGCCCAGGTGGCCGGCCGCCGCCTCCAGGGCTTCTTCCGTGATGTAATTTTCAGGATGCGCGTCCTGGAGGGCGTGTAAAATATGCAGCAGGTTGTGTTGCTTTGGCTCAAACTGCTGGATGATCTCTTGTGTGGACATATGTCGTGGTTTTTTTTATTATTAATGCCGGGCGGGGTGAAGGGAGTCGCAGGTGGTGATCAGGATTTGTCTGATATTGGGTAGTGCGCTGTTTATGATGTCTTTACATGAAGTCAAAAAGCAAAAAATGATGGTTGCGATGCCTTGGTTGCAATGGGCGTGCCAGTTTCCGTTTTAAATCATTGTGTCGCAAATGTGGCTGCCAAATTACAAATAATTGGTTAAATAGATACCATATCTAGATACTAAAATACCTGTAACTCAGTAGTTTTTATTTAGACTGTTTTCGTGGTAACCTCGTCAAGGTATACAATGAGCTTCTTCACTGCCGGGTATCCCATTTGTTGCAAAATGTCTGCATAGGCCTCCATTTGCTGCTGGTGGGATGACTGGGCTTTGCCTGACTTGTAGTCGATGATGGCGGTTTCCTGTTCCAGGAATACCACCCTGTCGGGGCGATAGAACCTTCCATCCTGGTCCATGAGTGCGGCCTCTGTCTTCACCTTTGCTCCTTTGGCAAAATAGGGTGCCAGCACCGGATCATTGAGCAACTTGGCGATGTTGCCTTTCCACGTGGCGGCCTGTTGCCCGTTGATCTCTCCATTGGCTTGCATCCGGTCAATCACGGGTGCAATGTCATCAGGATGGTGGATCTCTTCCATGGCCCGGTGCAGCAGGTTGCCCCTTTGCATGGGATCTTCCTCATTGAAAAGGATGCTGCGCTCCTTCTGGTGTGATCGCATCCGCAGGTTGCGGCTCCACAAGCCGGAAAGCATATGCCGGAAAGGCTGTTCTGCTTGCTTTTGCTGGTCCTTGCTTTTACCTGCCGGCTGTTCAAAACGCCCTCGTGCAAAAGTGTGTTCTCCCATGGGTGCTTCATTTTCCTGGCTGGAAAAGTCGTGAAGCATGCCGTGCACGCTCAGTGGATCATATTTTTTTTCCGGTTGCCTGGAGATAATAAAGAGTTTTTCAATTGGCCGCGTAAAGGCCACATAGGTGGCGTTGAGCATGTCCAGGAAGGTTTTGGCCTGCTCCCACTCCAGGTCCCTTTCAAAGCCCGTTCCTTCGAGGTCTTTTTTGTTCATCCGCAGGTATTGCACGGGAGGATCCTGGATCCCTGTCCTGCTTTCATCGGTCCATAAGCCGCTCCGGGTGAGCTTGTTGGGTTTTTTGTCTGCGAAAGGGTGGATCACCACCGGAAACTGCAGGCCCTTTGACTTATGTATGGTCATGATCTGCACTGCCTCCACGCCTTCGGGCACGACAATCGACCGGCTTTTCCCCGTCTCTTCCCACCAGTCGAGAAAGTCATCATAAGCAAGGGCTTGCCTTTGGGTGAATTCAAAGATGGCATCCATGAAGAAAGCCACAAAGGGATCAGGGGGCGTCTGGGAGGAAAAAAAGATGCGCACCAGGGTTTCACAGGTGTCATAGATGTTCAGGTGCGTGAAGTCCTTAAAGGAAAGGGGAATCTTGTGGTGGTGCAAGACCTTCTCTACGCCGTCCATGGCCTTTGCTGCCGATGCTGTGTGGTGTTGTTTGCCCGTAAGTCCTGCCATATCCAGGCATTCATGAAGGCTCAAAGATGTGTGGAGCGTTCCCGAGCGGTGTAGCAAAGTGATGATCTCTATAGCAGCAATGGGATCTTCGGGGTTGGCCAGCAAGCGCAGAATAGCCAGAAACACATTCACTTCATCAGAATGGCTGAGCAGGAGCGACTCTTCCGAGATTACCGGGATGTGGTGCTTCAGCAGTTCCTGGGCTATCATGCTGCCCTGCTTATGTGTCTGGCACAATACGGTGATGTCGCGGAGTGGATGCCCTGCCTCACGGCAGGTGTTGATGGTATCCAGCACAGCCGCCAGTTGCGCTTGCTGATAAGCCTGGCGGTCCGTGCCGTCAAGGAAGCGAACCGACACATAGCCTTCAGGCTTATCCGGACGTTCCTTCTGCTCCACCTTGCCATAAATGTTTTGCAGGTCTTTGTGCAGCAGGTTTTTGGCAAAGTCGAAAAACGCATTGTTGAAATAGACAATCGACTTGGCGGAGCGCCAGTTAAACGGCAGGGGGATCTGCATGAAGTTATTCGAAAGCGCCACCTCCCATTCGGACTTGCTCACGCTTCGTATGCCTTCGGTCAGATGCGGCAGGCTGGCAAACTGTTCGACATCGCCATTCCGGAAACGGTAAATGGCCTGCTTGCCGTCACCCACTACCAGGCTTTTGTGACCCCCTGCCAGCGCATTGGACACCAGGGGCAGCAGGTTTTGCCATTGCAGCAGGGAGGTGTCCTGAAACTCATCAATCATGTAATGCTGATACCGTTCACCAAGCCTTTCATAGATGAAGGGAACCGGTTGATCGGTGATGATGGCGGAAATCCGTTTGTTAAAATCGGAAATATGCAGCGTGATCTCTTCCGTCTTGATCTCCTCCACCATGCGTTCCACCTCGCTGAGCAGGGCAAGGGGATAAATCGTGGATAGCAGGGCGTGTGCACAACGGTAGTTCTCCAGCTCACGTGCAGCAACCTGCTGGATGCCTTCATAGTGGCCAATGAGCCGGTCTTTGATGCTTTCAATGGCGGCCTTTTCTTCATCGGTGGCTTTGCCTGCAAACCATTTGTCTTCATGGATGGTTTTTTCGGCCGTCTTGCCGGGCTCAATTTTTTCGCGAACCCGGCCGGCAGCCATGTGTTGGAAATAGGATACGATGCCCCTGGTTCCCTGGTAAAATGCCTGGGCTGTGAGCCCCTGACTCCTGATCAGGTCAAGGGCTGCCTGGCCTTCCTGCTGAACACGTCCTTCAAATGACTGTATGGATTGTCGCAGATTGCCGGCTGCGCGTCCGAACTCCTCCAGGGGAATCTCTTTCAACTTTTCGACATAGGGGGTGCTGTCTTCATCCACCAGGTTAAATGCCAGCTGGGTGATCCTGTTTTCAATGCGTGTATCCTCTTCCTGGTCTGCCTGGGAAAGGATAAAGCTGACCAGCAAACGGGTAAGCGCTTCATCCTGCCCCGCCTGTTTGATCAGGAGGTCAACGGCTTTATTCAGCAAGCTTTCGGTGTCCAGCTCCACTTCCACATTATAGGGAATGTGCAGGTCGAAGGAGAAGGACCGGATCACCCGGTGGACGAAGCTGTCGATGGTGCTTACCGCAAAATCGGTATAGTGATGGAGCACAAGCTTCAACACCTTGCCAGCATTGGCAATCAGATGCTCCTCCGTGGGAACGATGCGCCGGGGATCCTCGCGGGCATCCTCCTGGTAATCTTCTGTAAGGTTCGCAATCAGCTTCCTCCCGTCCTTTTCACCCGGGTCCTGCGCCCGGGAAATGGCGCCCAGCGAGCTGATGATGCGCGCTTTCATTTCTGCCGCAGCCGCATTGGTGAAGGTGATGGCAAGGATATGGCGGTAACGGGATGGGTCCGGCAAGACCAGTTTCAGGTATTCTTTCACCAGGGTGTATGTTTTTCCGCTTCCGGCCGCAGACTTGTATACGAGAAAGTTTTTTTGCATGGGATTGGGGTGCTTGGGTCAGCGTAAAGATAAAAGAAAGTGGGGACTTTGGCGTGGTGGGTGAGCGGTTCCTCCGCTTCGCGCTCGGAGTGACGTTTTAAGGGTTGGTTTGAAGCGGCTCCTCCGTTTCGCGTTACTAATGACATCTTTGCGTGCTTCGCGTGAACCCCTTTTGCGGCTTTTGCGTGGATATATTTGTTCCACGCAAAAAACGCAAAGACAAAAACACGCACGCAAAGAAAAGAACAAAAATGTCATTCATGCATTTTGGCCACCGTCCTTTTCGTGGGGGCTTGAAACTCGGAATGAAGGGTCATTTTGCGTAAAATATGTAATTTTACGGCGATCATTGATTAAAATGGGGATATGTCGAAGCAAGTGATCATCCGAAAACAATCCGGCGAGAAAGAAGCTTTTGATCCGGATAAGCTGCAAGCTTCGCTGCGAAGGGCAGGGGCATCTCCCAGGCTTGCCCGTGAGGTGGAAGAGGACATCCGGCCGATGCTCGAAGACGGCATGACCACTTCGGCGGTCTACAGGAAAGCCTTTCAGGCGCTTCGAAAGCATCAGCGTGCGACAGCTGCAAGATACAGCCTGAAGAAGGCCATCATGGAACTGGGGCCTTCCGGGTATCCGTTTGAGCACTTTGTCGGTCAATTGCTTGCCCACATGGGATACCAGATCGAGGTGGGCAGGATGGTGCAGGGGCAGTGCATCGCGCACGAGGTGGATGTGGTGGCACACAACGACCACCAGCAATTCATGGTAGAATGCAAGTACTACAACAGCCAGGGCAAGTATTGTAATGTGCGTGTACCCCTCTACATCCACTCCCGTTTCAAGGACATCGAGCAGCGTTGGAAGTCAACGCCAGGATTGGAAAAGCGAAGCTTCCACGGTTGGGTGTTTACAAACACGCGATTCACGGAGGATGCCATGAAATATGCCCGCTGCGTGGGCCTGCGCATGGTCAGCTGGGACCATCCACCCAAAGAAGGCTTGAAAGACATGATTCAGCAGACTGGTTTGTTTCCTGTTACGGTGCTGACCCATCTTACCAGGAAGCAAAAACAGGAGCTTCTGGAGCAGGAGATTGTCCTGTGCCGGCAACTGTATCGCCGGCAGGGCGTATTGGATCAGCTAGGCCTCAAGCCGGGCAAGAAGAAGAAAGTCATTGCCGAAATCCAGGATTTGATTGACCCTGACTCCTGATGCATCAGGGACAGCTTAAATATATTGTTTAATCAAAAATTTTTCAATTATGAAACGCCTGGTTTTATCTTTTCTGATCGTTGTCAGTGTGTTGTTTGTGGTCTCCTGCGATTCGGATGACACGGCTGTACTTCCTGACGGTTTTGGATATGTGCATGATGCCATTCCTGAAGTAGAATACGATATCCGTTATTATACCCATGATAACTTTGTGGGAGCTCCTGTTGACGGATACAATGCCCCTGTGGCCATCCTGACCGATGAGGCCCTGGATGCATTGGTGAACGTGGCTGATGACCTGGAGGAGCAGGGTTATGGAATGATCGTTTTTGACGGTTACCGTCCACAGAAGGCGGTTGACCATTTTGTCCGATGGGCACAGGACCCAGCCGATACCCTCACCAAACATAAGTACTATCCCGATGTGGACAAGGCTGACCTGTTTGACCTTGGATATATCGCCGAGCAGTCGAGCCACACCCGGGGCAGCACCGTGGATCTTACATTAACCTATCTTGACACGGGCGAGGAGGTGGATATGGGAAGCGGTTTCGACTTTTTCGGACCGATATCTCACCATGGTACGGATCTGATCAATGAAGAACAAGAAGCAAACAGAAATATCCTGAAAGAAACCATGCAGCGGCACGGCTACCTGATGTACCCTTATGAATGGTGGCATTATACACTGGATAATGAGCCATACCCGGACACCTATTTTGATTTCGACGTGGAGTAGGCAATAAACCGGGCATGATGGGAGATGGTATGCTGCTGTGGGTGGTCATTAATCACCAATTAAATATCTAACAAAATGAAGCGAATGATGATGAATTACTGGCTCACTGCTGCAGTGCGCCCTTTGGTTTTTACCCTGATTTTTACCTGGACATTGGGCCTGCAGGCGGCTGAAGCCCCTGAGCGCGTGGAGCCGCCTTTTTGGTGGGCGGACATGATGCATACCGAACTGCAGCTTATGGCCTACGGGGAAGATATTGGCAAAACCCGTGTGGCCATCGACTATCCGGGTGTCAGTATCAAGGAGGTGGTGGCCGTGGAGAGCCCCAACTACCTGTTTATTTATATCGACGTGGAGAAGGCTGCCCCGGGGTCCTTCCCGGTAAAGTTTTTCCGGAACGAGGACCTGGTGTACGAGTACACCTACGAGCTCAGGGAGCGGGACCCGGAAAGCCGCTACCGTGAGGGCGTGAATGTGTCCGACGCCATATACCTGCTGATGCCTGACCGCTTTGCCAATGGCGACCCTTCGCTGGATGACCAGCCCGGAATGCTTGAGGCCAGCGACCGGGAAAATCCATCCGGAAGGCATGGCGGCGACCTCCCGGGGGTGATCGACCATATCGACCACATTGCTGGCATGGGTTTCACGTCGATCTGGCTTAACCCCGTGCTCGAAAATGACCAACCCCGGTATAGCTATCACGGCTATGCCATCACCGACTTCTACCAGGTGGATGCCCGCTTTGGCGGCAATGAGGCCTACCTGCGCCTGATCGAAGAGGCCGCCGACAGGGACATGAAGATCGTGAAGGACCTGATCCTGAACCATTGCGGCCACCACCACTGGTGGGTGGATGACCTGCCCACCGAAGGCTGGCTGAACCAGTGGGAGGGCTTTACCCGGACCACCTACCGCATGACCACCATTACAGATCCCCATGGCTCACAGGATGATTACGACCGCATGGTAAGGGGCTGGTTCGATACCAACATGCCCGACCTGAACCAGGAAAACCGCCTGCTGGCGCGCTATCTCAAGCAAAACAGCGTGTGGTGGATCGAATATAGTGGCATCCAAGCGATCCGCATGGACACCCAGCCCTACGCCGACCGTTTCTTCATGTCCGACTGGGCCCGCTACATCATGCACGAATATCCCTATTTCATGATTATCGGAGAGGCCTGGATGGGCGTGCCGGCCATGGTGAGCTACTACCAGGGCGGCAAGGATAACCACGACGGCTACGACTCCCACTTTCCCTCGGTATTTGATTTTGCCATCTACGACGATATTGGCCAGGCCTTTAATGAAGAGCAGGGATGGTCAACAGGCATGATGCGCCTGTATAATACCCTGGCACAGGATTTCCTTTATCCTGACCCCTATAACCTGGTCATATTTGGAAGCAATCACGACACCGACAGGTTTTTTACCCGGGTGGGAGAGGACCTGGATAAACTGAAAATGGCCCTCACTTTCCTCTTTACCACACGGGGCATCCCGCAGGTGTATACGGGCACGGAACTGCTCAAGTCGGCCTATGAGCATGACGGGCATGGTGAAATGCGTACCAACTTCCCGGGCGGATGGCCCGGCGACCCGGTCAATAAGTTTAACCGGGAAGAAAGAACCGCGGAGCAAAACGAGGTGGTGGACCACATCACCGACATGCTCCGCATCCGCAGGGAGAACCCCGTCATATACGAAGGCTGGTTGCTTCAATACGTGCCGGAAGATAATATATATGTATATTTTCGGTATGATGAGCAGGACGCGGTGCTGGTGATCCTGAACAACAACGACCGGGAGATGCCGCTCGACATGGCACGTTTTTACGAAGGTTGGGAAGGATACACCGGCGCGGAAAACCTGCTTACCGGGGAAGTGTTTGACGGTTTCGGCAGCTGGGCAATTCCTGGAAACAAAGCGTTGGTGCTGAAGTTGTTTTAAAGGACAAAAGGACAAAAAGACAAAATGTCTGAGGTCGAAAGGTCGAAGGGTCGAAAGGTCGAAAAGTCCGGGTATGCCTTGGGCCTGGGGAGGTTTGATGGTCTTTGTGCTGCGAAGATGATAACCAGGGAGGGACAGGACATAAAGACGAAATGACGAAAGGGAAGAGAGGGAGGAGGTCGAAAAGTCCGGGTGTGTGCTAAGAAAAGGGGTAATGGTAGCGGGGCTGCTAATCGGAAAAAATGGTTTCCAGGACGCTGAGTGATTTGACTTCTGGCATGCCTGCCAGGTGGTGGCGGTAGTAATCGATGGTTTTTTGCAAAAGTCTTTTGCGCAGGGCTTTGGAGATGTTTAGTTGGTGTTGGTTTTCGAGTGAGGACCCGGTGATTGTCATAAACGCCTGGCTTTCCTCTTCGTCCATCATGTTCTGGTTGGCGTCCGGCGAGGGTTGATAAACGCCTTCCCGGAGATTGAAGAAGCGATGATGTTTGCCATGATTGTTCCCGGGATGAAAACCCAGGTATTTGCTCAGGCCTACCAGGAATACCAGGTGGAAGTTGGTTACAGCATCCCGGGTGTTGTCTAGATGCAGTAGGGCAGTTCGAAGAAAGAGGAACAAGCCTTCATTGGCTTCCTGGTTTTTCAGGGCATGGGACAGGATTTCTGCAAGGAAGATGGCCAGGCTGGTTTTTTTTATTTCAACGGGAATGGTGTGGTAAGGGTCCAATAGTTGAATTTCC
>PUOJ01000162.1 GCA_003552075.1 Bacteroidales bacterium | reverse complement strand
GCGCTTTGATGGCGATATGAGCCTGATCACCCAGTTGGACGAATCCTTTGACCGTGAGTATATCAGGCAAATCAGTGCCCTTTCGCTTAACCCGGAAAACAACCGTGCGCACAGTGACCTTCCGATCGTGTTTACGCCGATTCATGGAACTACGGTGAGGCTGGTGCCCCAGGCCCTGGAGGCTTTTGGCTTTAAATCAGTGTATAATGTGCCGGAACAGGATGTAACGGATGGCAATTTTCCTACGGTTAAATCACCCAATCCGGAAGAACCGGCTGCTTTTGAGATGGCGCTTGCAAAAGCAAAGGAAGTGAATGCTGACCTGGTGATGGCGACGGACCCGGATGGGGACAGGCTTGGGGTAGGCGTCAGGGATGATAAAGGCGAATTCATCCTTTTGAACGGCAATCAATGTGCCAGCATCCTCACCTGGTATGTGCTGGAGCAGATGCAGCAGCAGGGCAAGCTGCAGGGTGATGAGTACATTGTGAAGACCATTGTGACAACGGACCTGCTTAGCGAGATAGCTGCTGATTACCAGGTGGAGTCCATGGATGTGCTTACCGGGTTTAAATACATCGCAGAAAAGATGCGACTGCTTGAAGGCAGCAAGCAATTTCTTTGTGGTGGTGAGGAGAGTTATGGTTTTCTGGTAGGTGACCTTGTGCGTGACAAAGATGCCGTGATCAGTTGTTGTTTGGTAGTGGAAGCTGCAGCATGGGCCAGGTCCCAGGGTATGACCCTCTACGACCTCCTTCGGTCCATCTACGTCAGGAATGGCTTGTATGTTGAGACGCTGGTATCTGTTACCCGGAAGGGCATCAAAGGTGCTGAAGAGATCAGGTCCATGATGGAAAAATTCCGTCATGAGCCGCCTGAAAGCCTTGATGGACGATCCATTGCGCGCATATTGGACTATCAATCAGGAATCGATCATGACCTTTACCTCGACCAGAAGTTTCCCATCGATTTGCCCAATGCCAATGTCGTCCAGTTTGTCTTGGAAGATGGCACCAAGCTTACCATGCGACCATCTGGCACCGAACCAAAGATCAAGCTTTACTTTAGTTGCCGGAGCAGTCTCGAGAAAATCGAAGATTATGAGCAAGAAAGGGCGGCTTTACTTCAACGGACGAAGCGCATACAAGATGAGCTGGGCATAGGCTGAGCATATTCTACCTGAATTTGCTTCTTTCTTCACGAAGTCTTTCTAAAGCTTCTTCGTCGTCGGGATTTTCGCGATATTCGAGGTAGGCTTCCTGGAAATCCGGGTGGTCGCGGAATAGTATGGAGAGCCTGGTTTCAAGCGGTGTAAACAATAATGCAAAAAGGATGGCGCCAATGATGGCAGCTCTCTGGTAGAAGCGCCTGCACAATATCTGATGCCTTTTTTTTACCAGGTCGTAGGCAAGCACATAGATGGTAAACAGCAGCAGAAGCCCAGCAGCACTAAGCATGGCAGCCTGGATGCCTGGAAAGAAAAGAAAGCCAAAAGTGATGGCAATCAGGCTGTATGAAAGCACAACCCCCATAGCAATGCCGGCACCTATATGAAACCGGCTGATTTGCCTGTGCTTATGCTGATAAAGCAGGTCCAGGGGCTGCATCTTGTTAAAAATGAAGAATCCAAACCAAAGGTAATAAATCGCCAGCAGGGTAGTGGTCAGTAACAGTGTAAAGTTAAACATCGGCCCTATTATCGCCCGCAACAGCCAGATGATGATTACCGTGACCATGCCTGCTTTTTCAAACTTGTTAACCAGGGTGTCGTTGTTCATATATTGAGGTATTGTCGAAATATCTAAAAGGCTATAAGCTAGTGTCATGTGTTGCACTGATTGAACTCCTTGATGCCCCATACATCTTCTCATTCGCTCAGTCTCTGGTATTCTTATCCTCTCATCATCACATGCTTTAAATAATATTTACTTCCGGTTGCAGGGGCACGCCAAAACGCTGTTTAACAGATGCCCTGATATGATCTGCCAGGTTGAGGATCTCTTTTCCTGATGCGTTGCCATGGTTGACCAGTACGAGTGCTTGTTTGTCGTGCACCCCTGCATCGCCCTTCCTGTAGCCTTTCCAGCCTGCCTGTTCAATAAGCCATCCTGCTGCAAGCTTCATTCCTTGCGCCGTCGGATATGCTACAATTTGTGGATATTCGTTCTTCAAGGCCCGATAGTCTTTCTCAGAGACCAACGGGTTTTTGAAAAAACTGCCGGCATTACCCAATTTTTCAGGGTCAGGGAGCTTGCTTCTGCGTATACGGCAGACGGCTTCCCGCACATCTGCGATCGTGGGTGACGAAACCCTCATTTTATTTAGCTCTTCTGCTACACTGCCATACCTTGTGTTCAATTTGGGATGTGCATCAAGCCGGAAAGTGACCGACGTAATGATATATTGATTGTTGCCGTTGCTTTTGAAAAAACTTGTCCTGTAACCAAATTGACAATCATCATGGGTAAAAGTCTCTGTCTTTCCTGTTTTCTTGTTGAAGGCCTCGAGTGATACCAGTGTGTTTTCCAGTTCAACCCCGTAAGCGCCGATGTTTTGGATCGGGCTGCTCCCAACCTGCCCTGGAATTAGAGACAGGTTTTCAAGCCCACCCCAGCCCTTGGATACGCAATATGCCACCAGGTCGTCCCAATGCTCACCTGCCTGGACCTGCAAAAAAACATGGCTTTCATTCCTGTCTATGACCTCTTTCCCGCCAAACATCATTCTGATCACGGTGCCGTTAAAGTCCCTTGAGAAAAGGATATTGCTTCCTCCTCCAAGCACCAGGTGTTTTCCACGAAACACAGATGTGTCCGCATGCAATGCCTGGAGTGCCTCTCGATCATGCAATTCGGTGTAGTAACTGGCATGCGTATCTATCCCAAAGGTATTCAGGGACTTCAACGGATGATTTTCACTGATTTGCATAATGTGGGCTTATGGAAAGATGTTGAATATGATGCAACATCCAAAGGTAATGCAAAAAGGCTTGTCTTGAGCAGGTAATACGATGTTTAAGTAACAAAAAAAACCGGCCAGGCCGGTATCTTGCAATCGGAGTTCTCTCGAAGGTGCCCTGAACGGTCTGATAGGCCTGCCGGGCTTTGGCAAATCCTCCTTTGCTGCTGATCTGATCCATGTGCTGACATGACTTCAACGCCCGCATCCTTATTGGTCTGGACGGGATGGCACATGTTTAGCGTGTGAGGATGATGTTTTTTTCCTCAATCATCTTCCGCAAGTTGATCAGCGCATATCGCATTCTGCCCAGGGCGGTATTGATGCTTACATCGGTTTCGTGCGCAATCTCCTTGAAGCTCATCTCCTTGTAATGACGCATCTTGAGCACCTCCTTCTGTTCTTCCGGCAGGTGTTCGATCAGCTTGCGTACATCCTGGTGGATCTGTCCGGTGATCATCTGGTCTTCGATGGTGTCTTCGTATACCTTCAGTGTTTCAAAGAGGTCATACTCTTCGCTATTCTCCTTGAAAGGCATGCGTTTTGATTTGCGGAAGAAGTCAATGATCAGGTTGTGGGCAATGCGCATGGCCCATGGAAGAAACTTTCCTTCTTCATTATAGGCTCCAGCCCGCAGGGTTTTGATGATCTTAATAAAAGTGTCCTGGAAGACATCCTCGGCAAGATGCTTGTCTTTGACAATCAGCAGGATGTAGGAAAAAATTTTTCGCTCGTGGCGGTTGATAAGTAATTCCAGTGCATGGTGATCACCGGCGATGAATTGACGAATCAACTCCTGATCGCTAATCGCTGTGCGGTCATTCATAATAATGGCCTCCTTAAATGATTAAACAGCGTAAGCGTCTATTCGATAATTCGTCCTCCTTTGTTTTGGTTTGCAAAGAATATTGATTGGTATGTCATTTTAATGATATGACAACACAAAGATATGTTTTTTTTAAATCCCCAAAAAAAAATTGCCAATTTTTTATCTGTCGAGTGTGTAGAGGAATCGCTTGATGCTTTTCTTGGGTGTCTTGGCAAACTCTTCCGGTACGATTTTTATGCTTGAGATGTTCATGTAAACAGGCAGGCTTTTGTTAAGCAATTGCTTGTACTCTTCCAATGTATCCTGGAGTGCTTTCTCCTTCATCCCTGCTTTGTCGGTAGCTTCATAGTCGGGATATATCAAAGCCTCAAGCAGTCCCTTGTTTTCAATGACCAGAGACTCCTGGATGAATCCCATGTTGTTAAGTTTGGCTTCGATTTCTTCCGGGTAGATATTTTGACCGGATGGACCCAGGATCATGCTTTTGCTTCTGCCCTTGATATAGATGAAGCCATCCTCGTCTATCAGGCCAAGGTCACCGGTATGCAGCCATCCTTCTTCGTCAAGGGCTTCCCTGGTGGCCTCTTCATTTTTGTAGTAGCCCATCATTACATTTTCTCCCCTCACAAGGATTTCTCCTGCCTCTTTGGCGGGATCCGGGCTGTCAATTTTAGCTTCCAGGGTGTCTACGATTTTACCTGCTGAGCCCAAACGGGTTTTATCCCAGTTGGCATAACTAATCAGTGGCCCGCACTCCGTCATGCCATATCCAATGGAGTAGGGGAAGCGAATGTTGTGCAGGAAAGTTTCTACCTCTTTGTTTAGTGGGGCACCACCAATGACCACTTCATGAAAGTTGCCGCCAAAGACATCCACCAGCTTTTTTCGGATTTTCTTTTTGATGATGCCGCCAATAACGGGTGTCTTGATTAGCCGCTTCATGGCAGGTTTTTCAATGGCCGGAAGGATTTGTTTTTTGTAAATCTTTTCTATAATCAGCGGCACGGAAAGTACCAGCCTTGGCTTTACCTCCTTGAAAGCCTGCAAAATGGTCTGGGGTGATGGCGTTCTTGTGAGGAAGGTGATGTGGCAACCCAGTGTAAACGGCCATAAAAACTCGAAGGCACACCCATAGGCGTGTGCCAGTGGCAGGAAGGATACGATCTGGTCGCCCGGGCTCAGTGGCATGTTGTTGTTTGCGTAAACCACATTGGCAGCCAGTGAATTGTGCTGGAGCATCACGCCTTTGGTGAAACCTGTGGTTCCTGAAGTATAACTAATCACCGCCAGGTTTTCATTTGGAATGACGGGTAAATGCAGGTTGTCGGATTGTACCCCGTAAGGATAATGCTCCTGGTGGCGGTCTTCAATCATTTCTGCTTTCCCGCGCAAAGAGGTTTCTTTACCGTCTGCCAGTACTGAAAAGTCATTTATGGAGACAATGCCCAGCAGTTTATCCATTTTTTCCGGGTCAAGCGCATCAAAAAGCACGTCACTGCTCATCAACAAACGGCTTTCTGAGTGATTTACGATGTGGTGTACATCGTTGGGCTTAAAATCCGGCAGAATAGGCACAACCACGGCACCATAAGTGATGATCGCCAGGTAGGACATGCCCCAATGAGCTGAGTTTTTACCTAGCAGCGCAATCTTTTCACCAGGCTTGATGCCGTAGACTTCAAAACGGGTGTGTAAATGGACGATGTAACCTGCCACATCACTATAGGTGTAGCTTTTACCACCATAATCGGCAAAAGCCGTGATTTTCCAATTGTGCCGGATGGCTTTTAAAATAAACTCGCTCAGATTCTCCTGCATCATAAGAATTGTTATTTTCCCATTAGTTTATTACTGATGTATACGTAACTTACTGCTGCAAGATACAAAAAATTCCAAAAGCCCATGAATACGGATTGCGCCCCTATGGTTTTTTATGATCACCCCATAAACCCTCAACCTCAACCTTAACCTTAACCTTAACCTTAACCTCAATCTTAACCTCAACCTTAACCTCAACCTTAACCTCAACCTCAACCTTAACGCGCCGCTTCCCCAGAGATGCTCACCAGCCCTGGTTCTCCCCAATCCGCCCATGTCCGTCCCAGCACATCATCAATCCCCTTTCCAGCACATCAATTATTTGTACCTTTGCAAATTCTCCCAGAAAGGACCGCCATGCATCAAATTGACCGTCTGGATCCGCAGGAATACATCCTGATCAAGGGTGCGCGCGTGCACAACCTGAAGAGCGTGGATGTGGCCATTGAACGCAATCGGCTCGTGGTGATCACCGGGCTTTCCGGCAGCGGAAAGTCGTCACTGGCCTTTGACACCCTCTACTCTGAGGGGCAACGCCGTTATGTGGAAAGCCTCAGCGCCTATGCCAGGCAGTTTCTCGGACGCATGCACAAGCCCGAGGCAGACTATATCAAAGGCATTTCTCCCGCCATCGCCATCGAACAAAAGGTGAACACGCGCAACCCGAGGTCTACCGTAGGCACTTCCACAGAGGTTTATGAATACCTTAAGTTGCTGTATGCCCGCATCGGGAAAACCTGGTCTCCCATATCGGGTGAACAGGTAAAAAGGGATACCGTGACCGATGTGGTCAATTATTGCTTGCAGTTGAGACCAGCCACCATGGTGATGGTTCTTGCCCGCCTGAAGCTAAAAACAGACCGGACGCCCGAGCAGCAGTTGGTCATCCTCATGCAGCAAGGCTTCACGCGCATCATGGCCGATGGGCAGGTCTACAAGATTGAACAGCTATTGCAATCCGGTGAAGAGCTGGCTGCCTCGGCTGACCTGTTCATCATCATCGACCGTTTCCGCGTGGACCCTGAAGACCCTGATCTGCAGGCTCGTATTGCCGATTCGGTGCAAACGGCATTTTATGAGGGAGAAGGTGAATGCACGCTATGGCAAGACCTGGAAGGTGATACGGTACAACGCGACTTCAGCAATCGTTTTGAACGGGATGGAATGACTTTTGAAAAACCATCCGTTAACCTCTTTGCCTTTAACAACCCCTATGGTGCTTGCCCTTCCTGCGAAGGTTTTGGCAGCGTGATCGGGATTGATCCCGACCTGGTCATTCCCAACAAGCGGCTTTCTGTGTACGAGGATGCCATCGCTTGCTGGCGAGGCGAAAAGATGGGATGGTGGAAGGAACAGCTGGTCAGGCACGCTTACAAGTTTAATTTCCCTATTCATAAACCTTACAGGGAGCTATTGCCGGAGCAGCAAGAGCTCATCTGGACGGGAAACCAGTACTTTAAAGGCTTACACGACTTTTTCCGGATGATTGAGGAAAATACTTATAAGATCCAGTACCGCGTGATGCTTTCCAGGTATAGGGGCAAGCAACTTTGTCCGGAGTGCCGGGGCACCCGTTTGCGCAAAGATGCTTCCTACGTAAAGGTGGCTGGCCGTGCCATTACCGAGCTGGTCGTGATGCCGCTCGATGAACTGCAGCGATTTTTTGCAAACATCGAGCTGTCAGCTGAAGCGCGCGCCGTGGCCAGGCGCTTACTCGTAGAAATCAACAACCGGCTGGAGTACCTGAATGATGTGGGTCTGGGTTACCTCACCCTCAATCGTTTATCGAACACTTTGTCGGGTGGCGAGTCGCAGCGGATCAACCTTGCCACCTCGCTGGGCAGCAGCCTGGTCGGCTCGATGTATATCCTGGACGAGCCGAGCATCGGCTTGCATCAGCGCGACAATCATCGCCTCATCAAGGTGATGAAGCGGCTTCGCGATGTAGGCAACACGGTGATCGTAGTGGAGCACGATGAGGACATCATCCGCGCCGCGGACCAGGTGATCGACATCGGTCCGCTGGCAGGCACAAAGGGCGGAGAGGTCGTGTTCCAGGGCCCTTTAAACAAGCTAGTCAAGGACAAGCACAGTATTACGGCGGCTTATCTGAATAGACAGATGGCGATCAAAGTGCCTGATCGGCGGCGTACCTGGAAAGAATACATTGAACTGCAAGGGGTCAGGCAACATAACCTGAAGGGCTTCGATGTGAAGGTCCCCCTGCAGGTCATGACGCTGATCACCGGGGTTAGTGGCTCGGGCAAGAGCACACTGGTGCGGAATATTTTGTTTCCGGCACTGAAAAAATTGTATGGCGGCTACGGGGAACGGACCGGCGCCTTCGACGATGTCAATGGCGATACCGCATGCCTTAAGGATGTGGAATACGTGGACCAAAACCCCATTGGGAAATCCTCCAGATCGAATCCCGTCACCTATATTAAGGCATATGATGAGATCAGGCAACTCTATACTGCACAGCCACTCGCCAAAACGCGCGGCTATAAACCGGGGTTTTTCTCCTTTAATATCGAAGGCGGACGTTGTCCGGAGTGCGAGGGTGAAGGCCAGGTGAAGATCGAGATGCAATTCATGGCAGATATTGTGCTGGCCTGTGAATCCTGCAAAGGTACACGCTTTCGTGAGGAGATCCTGGATGTGGTTTTTGAAGAGAAGACCATTGCTGACATCCTGGACATGACAGTGGATGATGCCATCCCGTTTTTCAAGCATGCTTCATCCTGTGGCGCCATCTGCGGCCGCATTGCAACCCGGCTGCAGCCCCTTCAGGATGTCGGACTGGGTTACATCCGCCTTGGACAGCCCTCCAGTACGCTTAGCGGGGGAGAGGCGCAAAGGATCAAACTCGCTTCCTTCCTGACCAAGGGGATTACGCCCGAGAAAACCCTGTTTATCTTTGATGAACCCACCACGGGTCTGCACTTCCACGACATCGACAAATTGCTGATGGCATGCAATGCCCTGATCGACAATGGACATACCGTGCTCATCATCGAGCACAATCCCGAGGTGATCAAGAGCGCCGACTGGGTCATCGACCTGGGGCCGGAAGGCGGCGATGAAGGTGGTCACCTGGTATTTGAAGGCACACCGGAGGGTCTGGCAGCGTGCGAGGAATCGTTTACTGGCCGGTTTTTACAAGACAAGTTCTGATGTTTGGATTGTGGGTTGATGACGCATTGACAAGACACTTCTAGGTAAAGAAAAGGGTTAATGGGGGTTGAACCCACTAACCCTTTTTTATAGTTATATTTTACGATCTTGATTTTTCCTGCCTTCAGACCCTTCTGCCAGGATATTCTTTGAGGGCCACTTCCAGGCACTTCATGGCCTTGGACAGGTTTTCCACGTTGAGTACGTAAGAGATCCTTACCTCCTTCTTTCCGGCGCCGGGAGTGGCATAAAAGCCAGTGGCGGGTGCCAGCATCACGGTTTGGTTCTCGTAGTTGAAATCTTCCAGCAGCCATTGGCAGAATTTGTCGCTATCGTCGATTGGCAGGCTGGGGGCCACGTAAAATGCACCTTTTGGGGTAGGGCAGATCACGCCTTCCATACTGGTCAAGGCTTCCACCACCGTATTGCGGCGCGCCAGGTATTCGGCAATGATTTCTTCAAAATAGCTGTCGGGTGTATCCATCGCCGCTTCAGTGGCAATCTGACCCAATGAGGGTGGACTCAGCCGTGCCTGGGCAAACTTCAGTGCGGTCTGCATGACCTCCTTGTTGCGGGACACCATCGCGCCGATACGGATGCCGCAGGCGCTGAAACGCTTGCTGACCGAATCAAAGAGCACTACGTGATCCTCAAGGCCCTCCAGGTTCATGACTGAGTGGTGGGTGGTCCCGTCGTAGCAAAACTCACGGTAGACCTCATCAGCAAAAAGATACAGATCATGTTTTTTCACGATCTCACGCAATATCTCCAGCTCTTCTTTTGAATAGAGATACCCGGTAGGGTTGTTGGGGTTGCAGATCATGATGGCCTTGGTTTTGTCCGTGATGGCCTTCTCAAACTCCTCGATCGGCGGCAGGGCAAAACCGTCCTCTATGGTGGAAGGGATGGGCTTCACTTTGACACCTG
>PUOJ01000191.1 GCA_003552075.1 Bacteroidales bacterium | reverse complement strand
TTTGCAATTAAACCATTATCGTTAAAACAAAAACCAACAGAATCAGTTATGAAAAAATTATTCGTCTTATTGACAGTGGCAGGGATGCTTACTTTCGGTTTAAACACATCGGTATTGGCTGAGGAGCCTGCACCGGAAACTGAAACAGAAGAGGTTGCTGATGTGGAACAAGAGCCCGCAGAAGTTGACCCTGCAGATGTTATGGAGCAGGAACTTGAGCCTGAGCGCGAAGAGGACCAGGCTTTCCATTACATCCTCAAGGAGCAGTTCATGGAAGGTGGACCGCTGTTCATGAGCATCGTCTTGTTGACCTTGATCATTGGCCTGGGCCTCTGCATCGAGCGCATCATTTACCTCAACCTGGCACATACCAACACGACAAAATTGCTGGACAAGGTTGAAGATGCAATTAAGACTGGTGGCGTGGACGCAGCCAAGGAGGTATGCAGAAATACCCGCGGACCCGTAGCCAGCATTTTTTACCAGGGCCTGGACAGGTACAACGAAGGCATGGAAGTGGTTGAAAAATCCATTGTATCCTACGGCAGTGTGATGATGGGACGTCTGGAAATGAACCTCACCTGGATCTCACTGTTTATCGCCATCGCACCTATGCTTGGTTTTATGGGTACAGTAATCGGTATGATCGGTGCATTTGATGCGATCGCCGCAGCAGGTGACATTTCCCCGACGATTGTAGCCGACGGTATTAAAGTGGCCCTTCTGACCACAGTATTTGGTCTGATCGTAGCCGTTATCCTGCAGATTTTCTACAACTATATCGTGTCCAAGGTAGACGGCATGGTGAATGCCATGGAAGATGCAACCATCTCTTTCATGGACATCCTAATTAAGTACAAAAAGTAACCAAAACCCTTTCACAATATGAACGAAGGAGTAATCAATATTGCCATGTATGTGACCTATGGCCTGCTGGCCATAGCGGCACTCGCATCGATCATCTTTTCGCTTATCCATATGTTTGGAAACATTCGGAAAGCTGTTCCAACGTTTATCGGGATAGGGATATTGCTGGTGATCGTGCTGGTTTCGTATGCCACTGCTACCAGTGAACCCTATGAAAGAGCCACACCTGTGGTGTCTCAATGGGTCGGTGGCGGCATCAATGCCACATTTTTCCTGATCGGCCTGGGTTTTTTGGCCGCCATCTTTACGGAAGTATCCAAGTATTTCAGATAAGAACAAACCACCTAAATAGGAGATCTTTCTATGGCTAGAATGACCCCTGAGATCAATGCCGGTTCAATGGCAGACATCGCCTTTCTCCTGTTAATCTTTTTCCTGGTTACCACAACCATGGATGTAGATACAGGGATTAACAGGATGTTGCCACCTCCCATTGATCCCAATGCACCAGAGCCGCCTCCGGTAAGGGAGCGAAACGTGTTTGTCGTCCTTGTGGACGCACAGGACCGTCTCCTTGTCGAAGGGGAACCTGGAAACATCAACACACTCAGAGAAAGAGCAAAAGAGTTTTTGTTAAATGAAGATAGGGCCCCCAACCTGCCTGATTTCGAGGAGCGCAACATAGAGCTTCTCGGGGATGTAGAGGTGTCGAGGGGGGTTATCTCACTTCAGAACGACAGAGGCACATCGTACGAAATGTATATTGCCGTCCAGAATGAGCTCGCCGCCGCCGTGCGCGAAATCAGGGACGACGTCTCGCAACAGTATTTCGGACGAAATTTTCGTGACCTGAGAGATGAAGATCAGGTCCAGGCCATCAGGCAGAAAGTGCCCATGGCGATTTCTGAAGCAGAACCAAAAGATGTAGGAGGGTAAACAATATGTCAAGATTCAGAAAAGAAGGCGGTAAGAAAACGCCAAAAATTAACACAGCATCTTTGCCCGACATTATCTTTATGTTGCTGTTTTTCTTCATGGTTACTACCGTGATGAGAGAAACCACACTGTACGTAAGAACGGCGCTTCCCTCTGCTACTGAAATTGAGCAGCTGGAACGGCGCTCCCTCGTAAGCTTCATTTATATCGGTGAACCCATTCAGTCGCACATCTTTGGTACGGAGCCGAGAATACAATTATACGATTCGTTTGCCTCAGTGGAAGATATTGCATCTTTTATAGAAGCCGAGCGTCAGGCTACTGCTGAAGCAGAAAGGCCCCTGATGACCACATCGTTGCGGGTGGACAGGGATGCCCAAATGGGAATCGTAACCGATGTAAAACAAGAGTTGAGAATGGTGAATGCCCTCAGGGTGAACTACTCCACCATGCGTGGAGAAGTCGCCGGCATGAGATAACCAAACATTCAACCCCAATAACCAAAAAAGCCAACGGGTCTGACCCGTTGGCTTTTTTATTGGTCCGCATGTTGATGAATGTATGCCCGATGGCGCCCCGGAAGGCTAAATGTATGCATCTCCCACTTTGAGCCTGATATCATTCACGATTTTCCGGATATGCTGCTCATCTGCCTTTTTGCATATCAGGAGGGCATTGTCAGCCTCCGATACGATATAATCATCAAGCCCCTGAATCACGACAAGCTTTTCCTCCGGAATGCTCACAATACAATTGCTGCTCTGATACAACATGGCATTTTTCCCTGTGATGGCATTGTTTTGCTCGTCTTTCGGACGTGCATCGAAAAGGGCACCCCACGTGCCTAAATCGGACCATCCCAGATCAGAAATAAATACATACACGTTGTCCGCTTTTTCCATGATGGCATAATCAATGGATATGCTCTTGCAGGCTGGATAAGCGATGTCCATATATGCTTGTTCGTCCGGTGTGTTGTATTTGCCCAGGGCCTCCCGGAAAATATAGCTGATCTCCGGCTGATACTGTTCAAAAGCACTCATAATGGCTTCTGCAGACCATATGAAGATGCCGCTGTTCCATAAAAAATCACCACTTTCCAGGAAGCTCTCCGCCAACTCTTTGTTGGGCTTTTCTGTAAAGGTTTTTACTTTTTTCAGGCGATCACTTTCCGGGAAGGATGAATCTTCCTGAAACTGAATGTATCCGTAGCCAGTGTCAGGCCTGCTGGGCGTAATCCCCAATGTAAACAACCTGTTATTCCGGGGTGCGGCATCAAGCGCAGATCGTATGATGTCCTGGAAGACTGCCTCTTTCAGAATGATGTGGTCCGAAGGTGCCATTACAATGTTTGCCCTGGGATTCAGATTGTATAGCTTATAAACCGCATAAGCAATGCACGGTGCCGTATTTTTCCTGGCGGGCTCACAGATCACCTTGTCCTCAGAAAGCTCCGGAAGCTGATCCAACACAAGTTCCTTATATTTCTTATTGGTGACAATAAAAATATTCTCTTTCTCACATACGGGAAGAAACCGCTCAAATGTTTGTTGCAACAGTGTTTTTCCAGTACCGAGTATGTCTATGAACTGCTTCGGACGTGATTCGCGGCTTAATGGCCAGAATCTTTCGCCTACGCCACCTGCCATGATCACTACGTAATTGTCTTTATTCATTGTTTTTTACTTAGGTTATAAAAAGAGGGTCTGATAGCATATTGGGTATACATGTATTTAAGATTTGTCAATGCTTTGCCATTTGCCTCATTTTGATGTATTTCAGTCGCAACAACTATTGCACTGCCAAGGGATGCATTCACCAGCTTAATCGTGGTGCTGTTTCACCAGCATTACCCTGGCCGCCCCGTGAATAAGGAATGGGCGCCGTGTGCGCTCGCATCGGCAAGCATACCGCGTTCTCTTCTTTTCCACTTTACGAAACATGCGGCCATTGCCTGTTTTAAAAATGGCCCCTTCGGGGATCTCTTCAAGAAACAGCCATCCGCCGGCGATGCGATCAGGCCGGCCCGCTCTCTTCCGGTCAAAATCGCGCAAAACCCTGGCCACAGCAATATCTGCGACACCCGATGCTTTCACGCGATAGCTGTAAGCCATCAGGGGAGCCTGTAAGCGGCGATGGAAAAACCCACGTGCAATGCCATCACGAATATAGGCTCCATACATTTCTTTCCACGCTTTTCCGTGGGGCTTATATGCTTGACCGTGTTGTTCAAAAACGCGGAGGTGGGCTAGCTCATGCAGGAAAACAAGTAAAAATTCATATGTATTCAGGTTGCCGTTTATGCTTACTTTATGGGGGGATCCATTGCTGGCAGGCTTGAAATCTCCCAGCTTCGTCTGCCGCTGCCGCGTGATCCTGAGTTTTATACGGTGTTGAGTGATCAGGTCCTTCACATATTCGACCGCGTTCGCGGGAACATGGACAAGCAACAAATCATTTGGTGTGCTTTGCATGGCGAAATGCTGTCTCTTGGTTTACCAGAAATGTTGCATCCCCGGCCATCTCTGGGATGGCATGGATCTCCGGATAGGTTAACACATTATTTTGAAAAGCAGATCTGGCACGATCGTCGGCGTAACGGCACGGGCAATTATCACGGCGAAGGACAGAACAGGAGGATAGCATAAGACACAACAAAACACCTCCGAAAAGGAAAATGAACAATCGTTTGTCGGGACACATGAAAATGAGACTTTACGTTTCCATTGCAACCTTGGATCAAAAGTAATAAAAATACCCCGTCCGGGACGTGTTTGCCACGAATTGTTCGCTTCCATCGGCAAAATATCAGTAATTTAGCTGTCCGTAAGCACACAGGCATGAAGCTATTTTACCACATTGGCAAATACTTTATCCTGCTTTGGATGATCATGCAAAGGCCAGAGCGGGCCTCCATATATCGCAGACAAACCATTGCGGAAATGGATTACCTTGGGCTCGACAGCCTCGGGATCGTGGCCATTGTATCTGTTTTTATGGGCGCTGTGGTGACCATCCAAACGGCATTCAACACAGATCACCCGCTCTTACCCACCTATGCCATTGGTTTTGCCACCCGGCAGGCCATCATACTGGAGTTTTCTCCAACCGTGATCAGCCTCATCCTGGCCGGAAAGGTAGGGTCCAGTATTGCGTCGGAGATTGGAACCATGCGGGTGACCGAACAAATCGATGCGCTGGAGGTCATGGGCGTGAATGCTGCAAGCTATTTGATCTTGCCCAAGATCATTGCCCTGGTGATCATCAACCCGGCATTGGTCGTTATCAGCATGTTTCTGGGGATCTTTGGAGGCTATGCAGCAGCAGGGCTGACGGATGTCGTACCATTGAGCAACTTCATCTATGGCATTTTGTTTGAATTCTCGCAATTTGACATTCTCTATGCCATGATTAAAACCGTGGTATTTGCCATCATCATCGCCTCCGTTGCCGGCTATTTTGGGTTTTACACCCGCGGTGGAGCACTACAGGTGGGGCATGCAAGCACGAAAGCTGTGGTTTTCAGTAGCATATACATCATTTTGTTTAACCTGATACTCACTCAAATACTGCTCGCATGATCCGGGTCGAAGCCATATGGAAATATTTTGAGCGTCAGCCGGTGCTTAAGGATGTATCCCTGGAGTTTGAACAGGGAAAGACAAACCTGATCATCGGCCGCAGCGGGTCCGGAAAGACGGTGCTGATGAAGTGCCTCGTCGGCCTGCTTGAGGCAGATCAGGGAAAGATCTTTTATGACGACCGCGACTTTTCTGCCATGCAATTCAAGGCCAGGAAAAAGATCCGCAAGGAAATGGGCATGCTGTTTCAGGGGGCCGCATTGTTCGATTCCATGACGGTCGAAGAAAACATTACTTTTCCGCTTAACATGTTTACCACCATGTCGCGCCAGGAAAAACGCCAGCGGGTAGATTTTTGCCTGGAACGTGTGAACCTGGGCGCCGTGCATCATCTGCTGCCGGCCGAGCTGAGCGGAGGCATGAAAAAACGCGTGGCCATCGCCAGGGCCATTGCCATAAAACCCAAATACCTGTTCTGCGATGAACCCAACTCCGGGCTGGATCCCCCCACTGCCATCCTGATCGACAAGCTGATCAATGAGATCACCCATGACTTACAGATGACAACGATAGTGAACACCCATGACATGAACAGTGTTATGGAAATAGGTGACTCAGTGGCCTTCATCCATGAGGGTAGCCTTTGGTGGTCAGGCAGCAGGGAGCAAATCCTGCATACCAGCAACAAAGAACTCAATCATTTCGTTTATGCCACGGAGCTTATGCGGACCATTCAGAATCAAAAGCCATAGCAACCATGATATTATTGATTAAACTCATCAGGGAAAGTGCCCTTTTTGCCGTTACCTCCGTAATTGCCAATAAATTGCGTACGGTGCTCACATTGCTTGGCATCACCATCGGCATTTTCTCCATCATTGCGGTTTTCTCCGTGGTGGACTCACTGGAGCGGCAGATCCGCGCGAGCATTGCTTCACTGGGTGATGATGTCATCTATATTCAGAAATGGCCATGGCAGTTTAACCAGGATTTTGCATGGTGGGAATATGCAGCCAGACCAGTGCCGGAGCTGGGCGAACTCGATCAGGTGCAAAGCCGCTCCCAGACGGTGGAAGCATCTGCCTTTCTCGCCTCCACAAACAGGCAGGTAGAACACCTGGGAACAACCGCAAATAACGTCAACATCCTCGGAGTGTCAGCCGATTATGACCAGGTACGCAACTTCGAGCTCGCCGATGGCCGGTTTTTTACGAGCCTAGAATCATCAGCAGGCAGAAACCTGGCCATCCTGGGGTATGACCTGGCCGAAAACCTTTTCCCAGGTATGGACCCCATAGGCAGAAACATCCGGGTCTTTGGTCAAAATATCTCCGTTATCGGGGTGTTTGAAAGAGAAGGCATGATGAACTTTGGCAACAGCCACGATGAATCCGTGGTTATCCCGGTCAACTTTATGACCCAGTTCATCAATGTCAATCAGGATCGCCATAGTCCGTTCATCATGACCAAAGCTCGTCCGGGAATCAGCAATGCCGAAATGATCGATGAACTGACAGGAGTGATGCGCGCCATCAGGCGACTTCCGCCGGGCGCTGACAATAACTTTTCACTTAATGAAACCAGTTTGCTCTCCGAAGGCTTTGATGATCTCTTTGCTATTATTACCTTAGCAGGCTGGATTATCGGCAGCTTCGCCATCCTCGTGGGAGGATTTGGCATCGCCAACATCATGTTCGTTTCTGTACGCGAACGCACCAGCATCATCGGCATTCAAAAAGCCTTGGGAGCAAAGAAGTCCTTTATACTCGGACAGTTCCTTTTTGAGGCCGTCCTCCTGAGTGTGATGGGTGGCACGGTAGGACTCCTCCTGGTATATGGTGGTACAGCCATTGTATCCCGTATTTTCGAGTTCGATTTCATGCTGGGATATTCCAACATCCTCCTGGGAATCAACGTATCAGCAATCATTGGACTGGTTTCCGGATTTGTGCCGGCCTGGGCAGCCGCCCGCCTTGACCCGGTAGAAGCCATCAGAAGCACAGGATAAGGCAAACTGCAGCACGGGATCAACCGCCTGTGTTGCAACCAGGAAAAAAGGAGTATGCAGCATCGCATCCATGAACGGGACCAGCCAAATGCCTCTACAAACACCAAAATGAGCTTTGTATGGCGAGTTTGCTGTTCAGGCGGTGCAAGCGTTCAGACAAACACATAAAAATTATAAACTAATAAAACGATTGACATGGACAACAAAAAGGTAATGCTGATCATTCTTGATGGATGGGGCAAGGGAGATGAAAACGAAGCAGACATCATTCATCATGCCAATGTACCGTTTACCACAAGCTTATATAAATCTACACCGCATACACTCCTTCGGACAGCCGGCGAAGATGTTGGATTACCGGAAGGACAAATGGGCAATTCGGAGGTGGGCCACCTCAACATGGGTGCCGGACGAATCGTTTACCAGGACCTGGTAAAAATCACACAGGCCGTCAGGGATCAGTCTTTCCTTGAAAATGAAGTGCTTAAAAAGGCCTTCAGTCATGCAAAGGCGGAGGGTAAAAAGGTGCACCTCTTTGGGCTGGTGTCTGATGGTGGCGTGCATAGCGCCATGGACCACCTGTATGGCCTGTGCGACATGGCAAAGGAAATGGACCTTGACAAGCTCTTTGTGCATGCTTTTACCGACGGCCGCGACACCGATCCGAAAAGCGGTAAAGGGTACATCCGGGACCTCGAAGCACACATGGAGAAGTCTGCTGGTCAAATCGCTACGGTGTGCGGCAGGTATTACGCCATGGACAGGGACAAGCGCTGGGACAGGATCAAAATTGCCTATGACATGCTGCTGGAGGCGAAAGGCACTTTCCACAACAGCGCTGAAGAGGCCATCCAGGCATCCTACGATGAAGGCGTGACAGATGAGTTCATCAAACCAAGGGTGATCACAGATGAAGAAGGGAAGCCCCTTGCCACGGTTGAGCCTGGTGATGCAGTCATCTGCTTTAACTTTCGCACGGACCGTTTGCGGGAAATTACCACCGTGCTTACGCAACAGGACATGCCGGAGGAAGGGATGAAGACCCTGCCCCTGCATTACGTGACCATGACCGAATACGACAAGACCTTCAAAGGGGTTGAAGTGGCCTTCGGCAAGGAAGACCTCCAAAACACCCTCGGAGAAGTGCTGGCCAGGGCGGGCAAAACCCAACTGCGCATTGCCGAGACCGAAAAGTACCCGCACGTCACCTTTTTCTTCAGCGGTGGCCGCGAAGAGGCTTTTGACGGTGAAGAGCGGGTGATGATTCCTTCTCCTAAAGTGGCCACCTACGACCTTCAACCGGAAATGAGTGCCCCCGAGGTGAAAGATGCGGTCATCAAGGAAATTGAAAGCGGCAAGCACGACTTCATCTGTCTGAACTTCGCCAATCCCGACATGGTTGGCCATACGGGTGTGCTTGAGGCCATTCAGAAAGCCGTGGAAACCGTGGATGCTTGTCTGAGGGAAGTCGTAGATGCCGGGCTGACCGGTTACTACAGCATGCTTATTACCGCAGATCATGGCAATGCGGACTACGGACTGAACCCCGACGGCTCACCCAACACGGCGCATACCACCAACCCGGTGCCTTGCTGGCTGATCGACAATGATTACAAAGAGATCAGGCCTGGCCGGCTTGCAGACCTGGCGCCCACCATCCTGCACATGATGGGAGTAGATGCCCCGGACGACATGGAAGGCAGGGTGTTGGTCCAATAGTGCGTGGCAAGCACACAAAAATTTTCCAAAAGGACTTATTCTGCCATTTGCTGTTTTTTTATGAATAATGCAGGTTAAATGCATAAGAATGACTGATGCAGCGCTTTTTTTCATGGTTTTCATAAAGTAATGCAAGCAGGGTTGCCGCTTAAAAGCATTGTCAATAAAGTGTTTTTAATTATTTTAGCTGCAGATGCGACACCTGTGACACCAATGCTTTATCCGGAAAACCATGAACTTGTTAAATAAACCGCCTGACATCTCTAAAGATTTTCATGCATTTGAAAACACGTATTATCTTGCTGAGGAGCTTGTGGAATTTGATCCCGTGAGCGGCCACGGAAAGATTACCTACGAAAGGCATGCCTATTCATCCCTCTTGTCTTTTAACAGCATGGACTTACAACTGGAGGAAACAAATCCGAAAGAGTTTCCGCCGGATGAATACGAGGTGTCACCTGCACTCCCCTTCAGGGTCGAGTTCATATCTTCGCGCTCGGTTCGCCTGCGCTTTGTTTCCGGGACAGAGGCGCCCGGACAGGAAAGCGGGTCTTCTGCCATGTTGGTGCATGATGGCAAACAAGCCAGGAATGCCTGGAAACACACGGAGACTGACGAGGCGCACCGGTTTT